>JAJZYI010000393.1 GCA_021798135.1 Actinomycetes bacterium
GGTGACAGCGGGTGGCCGGCCCTGAGCAGGCGACAGCGGGTGGCCGGCCCTGAGCAGGCGACAGCGGGCTGGCGAGCCTGAGCAGGCGACAGCGAGCAGGCGAGGCGGGCAGACGAGGAGGAGAGGGCATGGAGACGACAACCGGCGCCGGCGTACCGGCCGCGGCCACCGCCGCTGCGGATGGGCGCGAGCGGGCGATCGCCGAGCGGATCGAGTCCATGGCAGCGCCGGGCCGGCTGCCGGCGGGCACGGTGGCGCTGTGCGTGGCCGCCGTGGCGGCCTGGAAGGACGAGCCCGTGTGGCTGCGCGTCGCCCTGCGGCTGGCGCCGCACCACGGGGTCAGCCCCGCCGCGCTGCGCCAGGCCGCGGCGGTGCTGGTGCTGGCCCGCGGCACGTGCGCCGAGCGCCGGTTCCTGGCCGTGCTCGCCCAGCTCTTCCCCGACGCCGCGGCGAGCGCCGTCGCGGAGCCCGACGCCGTCGCCGGCGGGGACGCGTGGGCGTACTTCGAGCGGCACTTCGGCACGGTGCCCGACCGCATCCGCCTGCTCGGCGAGCTGCTGCCCGACGAGCTCGGGGCATACGCCGCGCGCCACGCCGCCGCCCTCCACAGCGACGCCCTCGACCCCAAGGTCGCCGAGCTGGTGCTGTGCGCGCTGAACGCCGCCGACTACCAGGAGGACTTCCTCCGCATCCACGTGGTCGGCGCCCACCGTGCCGGGGCGACCGACGCCGAGATCGCCCAGGCCGCCTTCGCGGCCACGCCCTTCGCCGGCATCGCCGCGTGGCCCGCGGTCGCCGCCGCCATCCTGGCCGCGCGCGCCGAGCAGGTCCCGGCGTGACGGCCGGCCGACGCCGCGCCGGGAGGGCCGCCGCGTGACCGTCGTCGCCGACCGCAGCACCTGGACGGTCACGCGCCTGCTGGCGGCGCGCCGCGGCGACCTGGGCGACCGGACCCTGGTCTCCTTCGGGATCGGTGAGGCGTCGCTCACCTACCGCGAGGCGGACGAGCTGTCGGGCCGGGTCGCCGCCAACCTGGCGGCCGGGGGCGTCGGGCCCGGCGACACCGTCCTGGTGATGATGCGCAACCGCGTGGAGTTCGTCCTCACGTGGCTCGGCCTCGCCCGGATCGGCGCCGTGCAGGTGCCGGTCAACGTGGACTACACCGGTGTGTTCCTGGAGCAGGTGGCCAACCAGTCGGGCGCCCGGACGCTCGTGGTGGAGGCAGACCTCCTGGGAGCGGTCGTGCGCTCCGCCGGCCGGCTGGAGCACCTGCGACGGGTGCTGGTGGTCGGGGACGACGTCCCGGCAGGGGCAGCCGACGCCTTCGCCGTCGGGCGGTTCGACGAGCTGCTGCGAGCCGGTGACCCGCCGCCCTTCGAGACCCGGGCCCAGGACATCGCCGGCATCTACTTCACCTCCGGGACGACGGGCCGGTCCAAGGGCGCCATGGTCACCAACGCCCAGGCCCACCTGCTGGCCGAGCGCCACCAGGAGCTGATGCGCATGGGCGAGGGCGACGTGTTCATCACCCACCTGCCCCTCTTCCACATCAACGCCCAGGTGCTGGCCATCACCAACGCCATGCTGGTCGGCGCGTCGGCCCGGCTCGAGGCCCACTTCTCGGCCAGCCGGTGGCTCCGGCAGGTGCGCGACGCCAGGGCCACGCACACGGGGCTGCTCGGGGTGATGCTGAGCTTCCTGCTGAAGCAGCCACCCACCGGTGACGACGCCGCGAGCGGCCTCCGGTGCGTCTGGACCGTGCCTTGCCCCGGACCCCAGGCGCGCCAGTTCAAGGACCGGTTCGGCGTCGGCCGGCTGGTGTCCTCCTACGGCTGCACGGAGGTGGGGATGGTCGCCAGCCAGGACGACGACGGCGGGCCCCTCGGCAGTGCCGGCCGGGTGGGCACCGACTGGTACGAGGCCGCGGTGGTCGACCCCGAGACCGACGAGCCCGTCGAGCCCGGGGTCCCCGGCGAGATGGTCGTCCGCGGCCGGGTGCCGTGGGTGGTCACCCCCGGGTACGTCGGCAGCCCGGAGGAGACCCTGCGTGCCATGCGCAACCAGTGGTTCCACACCGGGGACCTGGTCCGGCGCGACGACGAGGGCCGCATCTGGTTCGTGGACCGGGTGCGTGACTGCATCCGGCGGCGCGGCGAGAACATCGCCTCGGTCGACGTCGAGGCCGTGCTCACCGAGCACCCGGCGGTGGCCGACGCCGCGGTGGTGGGCGTGGCGTCGGCCGAGCCCGGCGGCGAGCAGGAGATCCTGGCCTGCGTCGTGCCGGCTGCCGGCTGCCGGCTCGGCGCCGAGGAGGTGTGGGCGTGGTGCGAGGAGCGGCTCCCGCACTTCGCCGTGCCCCGCTACGTCGAGGTGGCACCGGAGCTGCCCCGCACCCCGACCGGCAAGGTCACGAAGTACGCGCTGCGCGAGCGCGGCCTGGGCGAGCACGCCCGGGACCGGGGGCCGTCGGTGGGCGGCACCCGGCGGGTGGCGCCCGTCGGCGGCGGGTGACCGGCGCGGCCGCCGGCC
>JAJZYI010000039.1 GCA_021798135.1 Actinomycetes bacterium
GCGGGGCCGCGGCCGGCTGTGCGGGGAACGGGCCGCCGGTCGGGCCCAGGCCGACCAGCCGCTCCGCCAGGCCACGGACCAGCGGTGTGCGCAGACGGTGCGGTGTGCGCAGACGGTGCAGTGCGCGCAGCAGGTGCGCCGAGACGTCACGGATCGGGGACCGCTCGCCAGCCATCGTGCACGCTCCTCCGGGGTGCTCACGCCCCGTCGTCGGGAGGGCAGCGATCAGTATCCTGACTCCCGGATCGACGCTCCCCTCGACCTTCCAGCCCCCCAGGGGCCGTGGTCGTCGCGAGGCTCGCTCCCCGGTCACAGTGGCGGCACCGTGCCGGACTCACACCGGCTTCCTGGCTCCGCTGCCCTGTCTGTGGGCGCCCAGGCTACACCAGCGGCACGCCGGGGCCTGGCGCACAGGCCGGCCACCGGTACGATGGTGGTGGCTGCGGCCGGCAGTGGCCGTGGGGGAGGTGCCAGGTGAGCCACCGGGTGCTGAACGGGTGCGTCGGGTGCGGGATCTGCGAGCTTGCCTGCCCGACCGGCGCGGTCCTGGCGCCCTTGGAACCGGCCGGCCGCTTCGAGATCGACCCGCTGCGCTGCGGCGACTGCGGGGCCTGCGCTGTCGCCTGCCCCGTCGGGGCCATCGCCCTCGACCCGACCCTCGCGGTCTGCCGCGGGTGGGGGTGCCCGCTCGCGTCCCGGCGCCACGCCTCCACCGAGTGCACGCAGGGGGACCCGTCGCCGGCGTGCCCCCGCTGCGGCGGCCCTCGGTGGCGCACGGCGGGCGGCCCGTGGACCTGCCCCACGTGCGCCGGCGAGCGCGGCGCCCACTGCCCACGGCCCGGACAGCTCCGCCGCAGCGCCGCCCTCCGCCTGCACGCCCTGGCGCAGGCAGGCAGCGCGCCCGCACCGGGGCCACCGCCGCCCGGGCAGCCCGGGGCGCCGCAGGCGCACCCCGCCGACAGCCGCCACGCACCGCCCGGCACCTGACGCACCGCCCGCCCGGCAGCTGCCACGTCCGCCCGGCAGCTCAGCTCAAGCCGAACCAGCTCTGCATCTGCAGGGCGAACATGACGTCGCCGGTGATCCGGAGCTTGCCGCCCATGAACGCCTGGGTGGCGTTGAGCCGGGCCGTCACCAGGCGCAGGAAGTCCGGCAGGGCCAGGTTCAGCGTCAGGCGCGGCTGCGGCGCCGTGCCCGCGTGCGTGCGGCAGATGTCGTCGGCGATGTCCACGACCCAGTCGTGGCTCTCGCCGTCGAAGGTCACGTTCCACTGGATGACCGCCGCCGCACCGGCGCCGGCCCGCGCCGGCTCGAAGCGCTCCGGGAACACCGAGAAGACGCGGGCCAGCACGTCCGACGCGCCCACCTGCCGGACGACGTCCGCCACCTGGTCGTCGTTCACCGTGTCGAGGATCGTGCCGAGCTCGTCGGCCGTCTGCACCTGCTCGAGCAGCCCTGCCACGTCGGGAAGCTGCGTCATGGTCACCCCCTGGACCGTGGGGCGCCCGGCATCCGCCGGCCGCCACGCCGTGCCCCGGCGATCGCCGGGGCACCTTCCGCCACCCTGCCCGAGCCGGTCGGCCCTGACGATCCCCCGGAGCGGAAGCGGTACGGGCGAGGGGCGCTTGACGACGGCGACCGCCGGATGGCTCGGAGGCCGCGAGCCAATCCGGCGGTCGCTGTACGACACGTATAGTGACACGCTTGTCGTAGAGCATGCAAGCCAATTCTTGCCGAGCCGACGCGACGGGCCGGGGAGGCCCGCCCCCCCGGGGCCAGCCCGAACCACCAGCCCAGGCGGAGAGCCAGCAGGCGGTCGCCGCGAAGGCGCAGCCTGCGGCCCAGGAAGGCCTCGACGCCGTCGAGCCGGCCGCTCACCAGGCGGAGGAAGTCCGGCAGGGAGATCGCCATCGACAGGCGGGCTCGCGCCGCGGTGCCGGCGCGGGCACGGCAGGCGCCGTCGGCGACGTCGAGCACCCAGTGGTGCGTCTCGCCGTCGAACGACACGTCCCACTGGATCGTCGCCCACGCGCCGCCGCCGGCGCACGCCGGCTCGAACCGGCCGGGGAACAGGGCGAAGACCCGGGCGAGGACCGCCTCGGCACCCACCTGGCGGACCACGGCGGCCACCTGGTCCTGGCCCACGGCGTCGAGGAGCATCCCGAGCTGGTCGGCCGTGTGCACCTGCTCGACCAGGCCGGTCATGTCCGGCGGCTGCTGCATGGTCACCCCCTGGGAACCCCCGGGATCCCGGGCGCCTCCGCCCGCCAGGCGCTGCCGTCGGGCCGGGCGCCAGCCGGGCCGGGCGCCCCGGCAGCCGGGAATAGTTGAGCACTCTACGTCTAGCCTATAACTATTGACTTGTGGTCAGCGCTCGGGTAGAACGGACGTGCAGCCGGGACGCACACCGGCGGGCCGGAGCCGGGGGCTCCGGCTCCGTGGCTCGGGCCGTCCGGGCGGGGAGCGGTCCGGAGGAGGGGAGGGACGTGCACACCGAGGACACCATGGACGTGTCACGCGCCGGCGCGCGCGGCGCCGAGGACGCCTACCGGTCCCGATGGACCTGGGAGTCCGTCGGCTGGGGCACCCACTGCATCGACTGCTATCCCGGCAACTGCCCGTACCGCGTGTACTCGAGCGGCGACCGCGTCGTACGCGAGGAGCAGGCCGGCACCTTCGCTCCCGTGCAGGAAGGCGTGCCCGACGCCAACCCCATGGGGTGCAACAAGGGCGCATGCTGGAGCCAGCAGCTCTACGACGGCGACCGCCTGCTCTACCCCATGCGCCGCGTCGGGCCGCGGGGGAGCGGCTCGTGGGAGCGCATCTCGTGGGACGAGGCGGCCGACCAGATCGCCGACGCCATGCTCGACGCCATCGCCGAGGGCGGCCCCGAGTCCATCGTCAGGGAGGGCACGCCCGAGGTGGCGGCCGTGTTCCCCACCGACCGGTTCTTCAACGTGATCGGCGGGCGGACGCTCGACCTGCACCCGTCGTTCAACGACTTCTCGATCGGCCTCCACGAGACCTTCGGCAAGTGGAACCCGGTGTCGTCCGCCGACGACTGGTTCCACTCGGAGCTGATCCTGATCTGGCACATGAACCCGGCGTTCACCCGGATCCCCTTCTACCACTACATGCTGGAAGCCCGGTACCACGGCGCCGAGGTCGTGTCGATCTCGCCCGACCTGAACGCCTCCCACGTCCACACCGACTACCACGTCCCGATCACGTCCGGCGACGACGCCGCCCTCGGCCTGGCGATGGTGCAGGTGATCCTGGAGGAGGGCCTGGCCGACACGACCTTCATCTCCGAGCAGACCGACCTGCCGTGCCTGGTCCGGACCGACACCAGGCGCTACCTGCGGGCCAGCGACGTGAAGGGCGCCGGCCTCGCCCGGGACGACCAGCTGTTCCACTGGGACCTGGAGCAGGGCCTGGTGGAGGCCGACCGCGGCAACCTGCTGCTGCACGGGCGCCAGGTCGCCCTGTCGGGCAGCTACGAGGTCACGCTGGCCAACGGCAGCACCGTGACCGTCGAGCCCGTGCTGGCCATGCTCGACCGGCACCTCCGCGAGCACTACACGCCCGAGCGCTGCCAGGAGCTCACCACCGTCCACCCCGACGTGGTGCGCATGCTGGCCCGAAAGGCCGCCACCAAGCGGACGAACATCATGCTCGGCTGGAACTCGTGCAAGTACTACCACGGCGACCTCATCGAGCGGGCCATGTGCCTGCTCCTGGCGGTCACCGGGAACTGGGGCAAGCACGGCACCGGCATCCGCTCGTGGATGATCGGCATGGCCGACGGGATGTTCACGCTGATGGTGAAGACGCTCCCGGGCGTCGAGGGCGCCGAGCAGCTCCTGGCCGCGCAGGAGATGGGCACCGCCCTGCTGCGCGAGGCGGACCCGAGCATCACCACCGAGGAGCTGGCGGTGCGCGAGCTCTCCCGGACCGTCAGCCTGCTGCAGGGCGGGGAGGGCGAGGCCATGGGCATGCGCGGCTCGCCGCCGGCCTTCTGGTGGTACTGGCAGGGGAACTACAAGGAGCGGTGGAACCGCCCCGAGTGGAACGACCCCACCATGGTGCGGAGCTTCGACGAGTACGTGGAGGAGGCCATCGCCAACGGCTGGTGGAAGGGCCTGGACGAGCCGAGGCCGGACTCGCCGCCCCACGTGCTCATCGAGTGTGGCGGCAACATGCTGCGCCGCACCCGGGGCGGCAGCACGCAGCTCGGCCCGAACCTGTGGGACCGGCTCGACCTGATCGTCTCCATCGACTTCCGGCTCAACTTCACCGGGCTCAACTCCGACATCGTGCTGCCCGCCGCGCAGCACTACGAGAAGGTCAACTTCCACATCCCGACCTCGCACACCATGCGGCTCCTGCTGTCGGACCGCAACGTGACGCCGGCGGGCGAGGCCAAGCCGGAGTGGGACATCTACCGCCTGCTGCTCCAGGCGCTCCACCGCCGAGCGGCCGCCCGCGGCGTGACCAGCTACCAGAACAGGACGGGCGCCGCCTTCACACCGGCGGACATGGTGGACCGGTACACCCTCAACGGCTACCTCACGGGCGAGGACCAGGTCGCCGACGAGATCATCCGCGACTCCGTGTACATCGGCACGCTGCCCGAGGGCACCGACCTCGCCCACATGCGCGAGGTCGGCTACGAGCGCTTCGTCGGCTGGGGCACCAGCCCGTACGCGCTGGCGCAGGCGTCGCCCGTGCCCGACGGCGAGACGCACGTCCCGTTCCGGAACCACGTGGAGCTGGGCCACCCGTTCCCCACCTACGCCCGGCGGGCCCAGTTCTACATCGACCACCCGTGGTGGCTCGAGGCCGGCGAGGCCCTCCCCGTGCACAAGCCGAACCCCCCGTCGGGGGGCAACCAGCCGCTGCGCATGACGTCGGGCCACAACCGCTGGAGCATCCACTCGATGAACCAGGCCAACCCCGTCATCCTCCAGACCCACCGCGGCGAGCCGCTCGTCGAGGTGTCGGTGGAGGACGCCCGAGCCCGAGGCGTCGCCGACGACGACCTGATCCGCGTGTGGAACGACATCACGTCGTTCCGGGCGCGGGCCAAGGTCGCCCCCGGCGTCCGGCCCGGCCAGATCATCTCGTACAACGGGTGGGACGGCCACCAGTACCTCGACTGGAAGGGCGCCAACGAGATCGAGGCCGGCATGGTCAAGTGGATCGCCTTCGCCGGCGGCTACGGGCACATCAACTACTCGATGTCGGAGTGGCAGCCGATCCCGGTCGACCGGGGCGTCCCCTGCGACTTCGCGCTCGACTCCGAACCCGCTCCCACCGACGCTGCGAGGTGATGTCGTGGTCTCCTTGACGTTGTCCGACCTGTCGGGTGCCGCCGACCCCGGCGACCCCGCCGACCCGGCGTGGGCCGGGGTGCCGGCGGTGACGGTGCCGCTCGCGCCCGTCCCGGTCGACGCCCAGCCGAACGCCTACATCCGGGCCTCGTGGGCCGACCGCCCGTACGGCCGGACTCCGACCGCGGACGTGGCCGCCGCGACGGTCGGCGACCGGCTGCTGCTGCGGTTGTCGTGGGAGGGCTCGGGCGAGGCGCCCGGCGAGTTCCCCGACGCCTGCGGCGCCCTGTTCCCCGGCGGGCAGGGCCCCGCGCTGCCCGCCACCATGGGCAGCGCCGAGGAGCCCGTCACGCTGTGGCAGTGGCGCGACCGGACCGAAGCGCAGCAGCAGGCGCAGCCGGCCGCCCGGCACCTCGTCGCCCGCGGTCCCGGCGTCTTCCGGCCGGCCGCCGGGGGGGGCGAGCTGTCCGCGGCAGCGCTGCGCACCGGCGGCCGCTGGGCGGTCGTCCTGTCGGGGCCCCGGGACGTGCTGGGCGACGACGCTCGCGTCGCCGTCGCCGTCTGGGACGGGCCGAGTGACGAGCGAGCGGGCATCGGCGCGGTGAGCGCCGAGTGGGCCGCTGTCGTGCGATGACGGGCCGCCACCGGCAGGCCCGGCGAAGGGGGAGGACCGCACCATGACCGGATCGACCGCGACCGGGGAGACCACCACCAGCGACGGGGCGGCCCGGCCCCGCCAGCTCGCCATGGTGTTCGACCTCAACAAGTGCATGGGCTGCCAGACGTGCTCCATCGCCTGCAAGGTCCTGTGGACCCGCGAGGAGGGCGAGGAGCACCACTGGTGGATGAGCGTCAACACCCAGCCGGGGCTGGGCACGCCGAAGGACTGGGAGTCGATGGGGGGCGGCTGGCGCGACGGCCAGCCCGTCCCGGGCCACCAGCCGACGCGCGCCGAGTTCGGCGGGGGCTGGAAGTTCAACCACCAGGACGTGATGTTCGGCGGCAAGGGGCGCCAGACGCACCTGCAGCCGGTGGACACCGGTGACGGCACCACCCGCTGGGGGATGAACTGGGACGAGGACCAGGGCGGCGGCACCTACCCGAACTCGTACTACTTCTACCTGCCCCGGCTCTGCAACCACTGCACGCACCCCGTGTGCGTGAGCGCGTGCCCGTCGGGCGCGATGTACAAGCGCGCCGAGGACGGGGTGGTGCTGCGCGACGAGACCGTCTGCCAGGGCGCCCGCTTCTGCATGGAGGCGTGCCCGTACAAGAAGATCTCGTTCAACTACGTGCGGGGCGTCGCCCAGCACTGCATCGCCTGCTTCCCCCGGCTCGAGGCCGGGGTGGCGCCCGCGTGCGCGCGCCAGTGCCCGGGCCGGCTCGTGTTCGTCGGGGATGCGGCGGACCCGCACGGTCCCATCCACCGGCTCGTGCACGACTGGCAGGTCGCCCTGCCGCTGCACGAGGAGTACGGCACGGGTCCCAACATCTTCTACGTGCCGCCGCTGTCGCCGGCACGGCTGAACGACGACTTCTCCATCGACGAGGAGACGCCGCGCATCCCGCCGGAGTACCTGGAGTCGCTGTTCGGCCCGCGGGTCCACGCGGCGCTGGACCGCCTGCGCTCCGAGCTTGCCACCGTCCGGTCGGGCGGCACGTCCGAGCTGCTCGACACGCTCATCGTCTACCACTGGAACGAGCTGTTCGGCCCGTACACGACGGACCCCTCCACCCTGGACCGGAGCCCGGAACGGGTCGCCGTGCAGCTCGGGCCGACCGCCAACCGCTCGTCGTAGTCGGAAGGGGAGTGATCGCATGTTCACGTACTCGCTGCAGGGCCTGGAGCTCAGCACCGACGTGGCCGGGCCCACCGAGGTGGAGGAGAACGAGACCACGGCACGCAGTGCCGTCTACCAGGTGCTGGGCTCGTTCTTCGCGGCCACGCCCGCCGAGCGCGACGCCGGGGCCGCCAGCGGGCGCTGGTCGCAGGAGCTCGTAGCCGCCGCCGAGCTGCTGCCGTTCGCCTTCGACATCGGCGAGGTCCCGGCGCCCGGCGGGTCGCCCGGCGCCGACGGCGGCCTCGGTGCCGACGCCCTGCTGGGCGGCGAGGCGACCCCGGACCGCGACGCCGAGGTGGCCGCGGTGTGCCGGGAGTACGAGTACTTCGGGCTCGCTGCCGGCGCGGACGGCGCGCGCCCCGCCGACCACCTGGCCACCGAGCTCGACTTCCTCCAGTACCTGTGCTTCCGCGAGGCGGCCACGCCCTCGCCACGGCTGGCGGTCTCGTTCCGGCGGGCCCAGCGGGACTTCCTCGACCGCCACGTGCTCGAGTGGGTCTCGCGCCTCGCCGAGCGCGCCGGCGCCGAGGGGGCCGGCAAGCCCGTGCTGTGGGCTCTCGAGCGCCTGGTGGCCTTCGTCACCGCCGATCGCGCCTACGTGGCCGCTCGGCTCGGGTCGTGAGCGTGGCCCGCAGGTGAGCGTCGCCGCACCGACCAACCCGGGCGCAGGCACCGGGCCCGCTGAGACCACCGACCCTGCAGGGGCTGCACGGGCCACCGAGGCCGGCTACCGGGCCCGCTGGACGTGGGACCGCGTGACGTGGGGGACCCACTGCCTCAACTGCCTGGCCGGCTGCCCCTACCGCGTGTACACGCGCGACGGCGTCGTCGCCTTCGAGGAGCAGGGCGGGACGATCGACCCGGTGACAGCGTCGGTGCCCGACATGAACCCGCTCGGCTGCCAGAAGGGCGGGGCCTGGAGCGTGCAGCTGGCCAGCGAGGACCGCGTGCTGCACCCCCTGCGCCGCGTCGGCGAGCGCGGCAGCGGCCAGTGGGAGCGGATCTCGTGGGAGGAGGCCCTCACGGCCATCGCCGACACGGTGGTGACCGCCATCGACGAGGACGGTCCCGAGTCGGTGGTCTTCGAGGAGAGCGTGGAGGGCGGGCTGCTCGCCCAGGCCCCCTTCCTCCGCCTGGCCTCGCTGCTCGGCGCGGTGACGCTGGACGCCAACGGGCTGGTGAACGACCTGCCCACCGGCCAGCACCTCACCTTCGGGAAGTTCTCGTGCGCCAGCACCGTGGACGACACGTTCCTCGCCGACGTGCTGCTCCTGTGGCATGCCAACCCCGCCTACACGTCCATCCCGTACCACCACTTCATCTCGGAGGCCCGCTACCGCGGCGCCCGCGTGGTGGCGATCGCGCCCGACTACAACGCGTCGGCCGTGGGGTCGGACCTGTACGTGCCGGTGCGCCCCGGCACCGACGCCGCCCTGGCGCTGTCCATGTGCCGCGTGCTGCTCGACGAGGACCTGTGGGACCGCGGCTTCGTCGCCACGCAGACCGACCTGCCGCTGCTGGTTCGCGAGGACACGGGCCGGTTCCTCCGCCAGCGCGACGTCGAGCGCGGCGGCAGCGAGGAGGCCTTCTACCTGTGGGACCAGGCCACCGGCCTCGTCCCCGCGCCGCGAGGCACCCTCGACCTCGGCGGCGTCGACCCGGCGCTCTCCGGCAGCTTCGCGGTGACCCTGGCCGACGGCACGCAGGCCCAGGTCACCCCGGTGATGGACCGGCTCCGCGCCCACCTGGACGCCTATTCGCCCGAGGATGCCTCGGCCGTCTGCGGCGTGGCCCCCGGGACCATCCGGACCCTCGCCCGCACCGTCGCGGGCAGGCGCTGCAAGATCCTGGAGGGCTTCAACGGCCCGAAGTACTACCACGGCGACCTCATGGAACGCTCCATGTGCCTGCTGCTGGCCCTGACCGGCAACTGGGGCCGCTCGGGCAGCGGCATCCAGGGCCTCGCCCTGGCGGGTCTCGACGGCTACCTGCTCTTCTCGATGAAGACCCGCACGGGCGTCGAGGAGACGGCCCGGGTCCTCGACGGCGTCGACCAGGCCATGGAGGGGCTGCGCCAGCGGGATCCCGAGGCCACCGACGAGATGCTCGGCAACAACCTGCTCGCCCTGGCCACGAGCTCGGGGACCTCCGCCCCGCCGGTGTTCTTCAACTTCCACCACGCCGGCTACGACCAGACGTGGAACCGGTCCGAGTGGTCGGACCCGGCGATGACCAAGCCCTTCGGGAGCTACCTGCAGGACGCGGTGCGCCGCGGCTGGTGGGGTGGCGTGGCGCGCCCGGGTGCGTCCCAGCCCCCCCGGGTCCTGTTCTCGGTCGGGACGAACCCCCTGCGCCGCGCCCGCGGGGGGCGCGCCCGGCTGGTCGACACCCTGTGGCCCAAGCTCGACATGGTGGTGGTCGTCGACTTCCGCATGTCCGCCACCGCCCTGCACGCCGACATCGTGCTGCCCGCCGCCATGCAGTACGAGCGGGTGAACGTCCAGTACCCCATCACCCACATGCTGCGCCTGTCCTTCTCGGACGCGGCGACAGAGCCGCGCGGCGAGTCCCGGACCGAGTGGCAGATCTTCTCGGCGCTCGCCCGGGCCATCGCCGAGCGTGCCGAGGCACGCGACCTCGCCACCTACGTCGACGCCCGGCGCCAGACCCGGCACGCCGAGCGCCTCGGGGACGACTTCGTGCTCGGCGGCGCGCTCGCGTCCGACGAGGACGTGCTCGACGAGTGGGTCCGCGACTCCGCCGACGCCGGCACCCTGCCGGCCGGCAGCACCGTCGACGAGCTGCGCCGCGTCGGCAGCCTCCGGTTCACCGGCCTCGGGGTGTTCGCCCCGGGCCTGTCGGTGGCCGCCGACGTCCGGCCCGACGACGTGATGACCGCCTTCAGCTGGCACGTGGAGCGGCTCCTGCCGTTCCCGACCCTCACCCGCCGGGCGCAGTTCTACATCGACCACCCCTGGTTCATCGAGGGCGGCGAGGTGCTCCCCGTGCACAAGGACCCGCCCAGGATGGGCGGCGAGTGGCCGCTCGTCCTGACCAGCGGCCATGCCCGCTGGACCGTCCACTCGATCGGCATGGGCAACCGGCACCTCCTCGGCACGCACCGGGGCCAGCCCCTCGTGATCCTGAGCGAGCCCGACGCCGCGGCCCGCGAGGTGCGCGACGGGGACAGCGTCCGCGTCGCCAACGACCACGGGCAGTTCGAGGCGATGGCGCGGGTCACGCCGCGGGTGCGACCGGGCCAGGTGATCGTCTACAACGGCTTCGAGCCCCACATGTTCCCGCGGTGGGAGGGCGCCAACGAGGTCGAGCCGGGCATGGTCAAGTGGCTGCACCTCGTCGGCAAGTACGGCCACCTCCGCTACCTCCCGTTCGGCTGGCAGCCCGTGCCGGCCGACCGGGCCGTGTTCGTGGAGGTCACCCGGGTCGCCCGCGGCGGGGCTGCTGGCGGCCACGGAGAGGAGGCGTGATGCGGCTGAGCCGACGCCAACCCGACGACGGTGCCGTTCCCGGCAGCGGCCCGGGTGAGGCGCCCGGTCCCGCTCCGGCCGCGGCCACGGCGCCGCAGGAGAGCACCGGACCGGGGGGCGTTCCCGGCGTCGCAGCTCCCGGCTCCGGTGCCCGCGGCTCCGGAAGCCTCACCGTCGGTGCGCCCGGTGCCGACGGCTCTCCGATCTCGGCCGCCTTCGCCGGCCACCGCTCGCTGTTCTCGCTGCTGGCAACCGTGCGCACCCGTCGCATGGGGTTGGGCTACCGCTCCGAGACCGGCGAGGAGGAACGGTTCGAGTGGTCCGGCGGCCACAGCGCCGTGCAGCCCGACGGCCCGCTGCACCACGCATCGGCGGCGGCGCCGGTGCCGCTGTCGGAGGAGGAGACCGCCCTGGTGTGCTGGGCGGCGGCCGGGCCGAACGGGCTCGCCCTCGCCGACGTGCCCGTCCACGGCGCCCTGGCCGGCATGCTCCACCGGCGGGGCCGGACGGTGCCCTCGTCCTCGGGCGACCTCGGGGTGGACCTGTTCGTCGTCGACGACAGCGGCGTGTGGGTCTACCGGCCGAGGCCCGAGCCCGCCCAGCCGGTCGAGATCCGCGGCCCCGAGGACTACCACAAGGTCATGGACTGGTACCGCGAGGGCCGGGTGCAGGTCTTCGACCACCGCCCCGACCTGCCCTGGCCCGGGACCCCCGAGGGGACTCACAACGTGCGCCCGATCGGCGCGGGCCAGTACAACCTGAACCGCCCGGGGAGCACGTGGTTCCTCCCGGTCGGCGACGTCGGGCTCGAGTGGTTCAACCAGCTCCTCGTCTCCTACGAGTGGTCCGGCTTCTACCTGCAGGATCCCGAGTCCGGCGACCCCATGGGCTGCGGGTCGTGGATCCGCCCCGGCTTCCTCGAGGTGGGGTTCCCCCTGCCGGCCTTCGACGAGCTCGCGCTCATGCTGCACGTCGGCCAGGTCGGCGCCATGGTCCAGAACATCCGCTTGGCCTGCGAGGCGCTGGGCCTGGGCGCGTGGACGACCGGCGCCTACGCGGACGACTTCGTCCTCGGCGCCTACCCGGAGATCGCCACCGGGCTCGCCTTCGACTTCCTCACGCGCGACCCTGCGACGAACCCGGCGGCCACCGCCACCTGCCTCGGGCGCCGGGGGGTCCTCGAGCCGGTCGTGGTCCCCTCGGCACGTTTCCCCGACGCCGCCAGCGCCGTCCGCTACGTGCGGGAGCTGCGGGAGGGGCCCGAGGGCGTCCTCGGTGGCGGCGGCCCGTGGCGCGACACCGTGACCGAGGAGATCCGCTCCCACCCCCGGGCGCACCTGTCGGACTGGGCGGAGGAGGCGGCCATCGCCACCGTCGAGGCCGTCGTGGCCAAGCACGGCTGCTGCCCGGCGTACGTGAGCCCCGTCCGGGCCAAGCTGTCGGTCCAGGCCCACCACGTCGACACGGCCTACTACCGCCGGTTCTTCCCGGCCGAGGGCGGCGCCGACGGCATCACGCCCCAGATCGCCTCCCACTTCGCCACCTGGCATCCCGGCGTGCCGGACCCCTCCGCCGAGCCGGAGGCGCCCGGCGCGGACGGCCGGCCGTGACCGCCACCTGGGTGAGCGTCCTCGCGGCCTACCTGCACCTGCTGGCCGTGGCGACCTACGTCGGCGGGTCGATCGCCATGGAGCTCATCCTCGGCCCGGCGCAGCGCTTCGTCCCCCCGGCACAGGCGCAGATCCTGGCGCAGAAGTCCGCCGACCGCTTCCTCGTGCTGGTGTGGTCCTCCCTCGCGCTGCTCCCGGCCAGCGGCATGCTCCTGTTCTTCTCGCTCTCCGACCAGAGCCTCGTCACGAGCGGCGGGATCTTCTCGACCGGCGCCGGGCGCACCCTGCTCGCCATGATGGCGCTGTGGGCCGTGCTCGTGGCCAACGGCGCCGTGATCACCTTCGTGCTGCGCCCCCGCCTCGCCAGCCGGACCAGCGCCAGCGGTGGCCGGGCGGCCGCCGGCGCGCAGCTCCAGGCCATGAGCCGGGCGGCCACCTGGGTGTCGCGGCTGACGCGGGTCGACCTCGTCGTCGCGCTCGTCGTCGTCCTGCTCGGCGCATCGCTCGCCTACGGCAACGGGATCCTGTGATGCGCGACGGCCTCGGGTACCTCTTCACCCTCGAGTGGGCCGTGTACGTCGGCGGCGCCCTGTTCATGGAGCTGGTGTGGCGACCCCTCCAGCGCCACGTCCCCCCGCAGCAGACCGGCGTGCTCTGCAACTCGATGGGACGCCGGTACCGGTGGCTTGCGCTCGCCTGCCTGGTCGCCATGGCCGCCACCGGCGCGGCATGGCAGCTCGACGGCGGTGGGCTGGCCGCCTGGCGCGCCGGTGGCCTGGCGGCCGCCTGGGGCTCCCTCGTCGCCCTCGTCGCCGGCATGGGCCTCCTCGTCCATCCCCGCTCCCACGCGCGGTTGCAGCCCGGCGAGGACCGGGCGGCACTGCGCCGCCGCCGCCAGCGCGCCATCAAGGTGATGGACGTCATGCTGCGCGCCGAGCTCGCCGTGGCGTTGCTGGGCGCACTCGTCGCCGTGTGGCCGCACGGCTCGGCACCGGGACCGGCGATCTAGGTGCCGAAGACCATCGCCACCACGCCGTCGTGGTACTGGCCCGACGGGGTCTGCCGGGTCCTCGGCATCCCCCCGGTCCCGCTGCGCGCCGCGGCCGTCGACGTGCCGGCCCGCAGGGACCCGGACGCGCCGGCCGCGGTGTCGGGGGAGCGGACCTTGTCGCAGGCGGCCCTGGCCGTCCAGGTCGACGCTGTCGCCAGGGCGCTTCGCGCCGCGCCCGCCCCCGGGTCCGTGCTGGTGTCCGCCGGCCCGAGCGTGGCCGGGATCGTCGCCGTGCTCGGCGCGCTGTCGTCGGGCCGACCGGCGGTGCTGGCGCCGCCCGCCGCGCTCGCCGGCACGGGCCCGGCGCCCGGCACCGAGGTCGGCCCGGTCGTCGCTGACGACGAGGGCGCCGCCGCGCTGGCCGCCTCCGGCCTGGCCGCCTCGTCCGTGGACGACCTGGTGGCCCAGGCCCACGACCTGCCGGCGCTCCCCGGCGGCGGCGACAGCCAGGCGGGCCTCCGGCTGCCCACGGCCTGCCTGGCCGGTCGGGACGGGCCGGTGTGGCACTCGCAACGCTCGATCCTGGCTGGGGCCCTGGCCCTGCAAGCGTTCCTGACGCCGCCGCCGGGGACCACCTGGCTGACCATCGCCTCGCCCTGCACGTGGGACGGCCTGTGCAACCTGCTCGTCGCCCGCATGTCCGGCAGCACCGTGGTGGTCGCCCGGCCCGGGCCCGACGCCGAGGAGGCGGCCGAGCGCCACGGCCCCGCGTGGACCTCGGCCACGCTCGACGAGGCGGCTCGCTCGTGGGCCGGCGGGCGCCGTCGCAAGCGGGTGGCCGCCGGAGCGGGCCGCTTCCTCCTCGCCACGGTCGACGGGCCCTTCGACCCCGACGAGCGGCGGGCGGTCGGCGGCGCGGCGGGCGCGGACGTCCTCACGGTGTTCGGCCAGCCCGAGACCGGGCCCGTGCTGGCCGCCCACCCGAGCTGGTTCCTCGACGAGGCCGTCGGCGTGCCCGTGCCGAACATGCACGTGCTTCCGGCCGACCCCGACACCGGTGAGCCGGTCGACGTCCTGTGGGAGCTGCTCGACCGGGCCATGGTGTCGGTGTGGTCGCCGTCCCTCGCCGTCGCGGGGATCGAGCCCGGCCCGGGCCTGCCCGCCGGGCGGCGCTACGTCACCGGCGTGCTCGCCGCGTCCGATCCCAACGGCATGCTCTACCTGGTGGACGAGTGAACCGGGCCGCCCCGGCCGGCGCACCGGCCGCACGCGTCGCCAGCCCCTTGGCCCACGCCGTGCGCCTGACGGTCGACGAGCGCCACGCGCTCCTGGCGGCCTTCTTCACCGCCTGCCCCGGTGCGGGACGCGCCGGGATCGGCCTCGGCAGGGCGCTCGACGACTTCCTGTCGTGGCAGGTGGACAGCGGCCGCATCGGCAACGGCGCCGGTTCGCCGTGGTGGCGAGCCGTCAACGGCCTCCTCGTCCTCGACCTGGCCGCCGCTCGGCCCGGGGCCCGCAGCCGCGCCCGGCACCGTGGCGCGCCGGTGGCGGCGTGGCGCCGGTACACGCAGGCGGAGCCGGACGAGCAGCAGCGGGCGCTGTGGCGCGCGCACGACGCGTCGCTCGACCGGGCCACCGGTCTGGCGTCACCGCTGCTGGCCGTGGAGCCCCCCGCCGAGCGGGCCTTCGCCCGCATCGTCCTGGCCGTGGTCGCCGCAGTGTCGTCCGAGGCCCAGCCCACCGACGGCCCTCGGCTGGACCGCAACGTCCGCCGGACCTACCCGTCCACCTACCCGGCCAGCGAGGCCGAGGTGGCGGCGCTGCAGGCGTCACTCGGCCAGGCCCGCGCCCCCAGCGGTGC
>JAJZYI010000394.1 GCA_021798135.1 Actinomycetes bacterium
TCCCCGTCCCTGGTGCCGTCCCTGGTGCCGTCCACGATCCCGAGCTCCTCCACGGTCACGCCGGTCCCCGGCGCCGGCTCCATCATGGCGCGCCGCCGCCCGCCGGCCCGCCACCGCCGCCCGCCGACACCCTGCCGCCACCATCCGGCCCGCCGCCGCCCGCCGGCACGCCCAGCTCCGCCGCCATCCACGCCGCGCACCGCCGCAGCCCCTCGTCCAGCGGCACCGACGGCGCCCAGCCCAGGACGGCACGGGCCCGGCCGATGTCGGGGCACCGGCGGGTCGGGTCGTCCTCGGGCAGGGGGCGGTGCTCGATCGCCGATGCCGAGCCGGTCAGGGCCAGCACCCGCCGGGCCAGGTCGGCGACGCTGGTCTCGGCGGGGTTGCCGATGTTGACGGGGCCGCGCTCGGCGCTGCCGAGCAGCGCGAGCAGGCCGGCGACCGTGTCGTCCACGTAGCAGAGGCTGCGGGTCTGGCTGCCGTCGCCGTAGACGGTGAGCGGGGCACCCGTCAACGCCTGGGCCAGGAAGTTCGACACCACCCGCCCGTCCCCGGGGCGGAGGCGGGGCCCGTAGGTGTTGAAGATCCGGGCGATCGCCACGTCGGTGCCCCGGGTGCGGGCGTGCGCCATGGTGAGCGCCTCGGCGAAGCGCTTCGCCTCGTCGTAGACGCTGCGTGGCCCTACCGGGTTCACGTTGCCCCAGTACTCCTCGTGCTGGGGGTGGACGCCCGGGTCGCCGTACACCTCGCTGGTCGATGCCAGCAGGAAGCGCGCGCCGTGGCCGCCGGCGAGCTCCAGCGCGTGCCGGGTGCCCTCGCTGCCCACCGCGAGCGTCTGGAGCGGCCGCCGCAGGTAGTCGGGCGGCGAGGCCGGGCTGGCCAGGTGGAGGACGGCGTCGACGGGCCCGTCGACCGCCAGGCCGGCCGACACGTCCGCCACCACCAGCTCGAACGACCCGCGTCCCCCGGCACCGACCGACGGCTCCAGCAGGTGGGCGACGTTGGCCCGGTTCCCCGAGGACAGGTCGTCGAGGCACACGACGTCGTCGCCCCGGGCGACGAGCGCGTCGCACAGGTGCGACCCGACGAACCCCGCCCCGCCGGTCACCACCACCCGCCGCCGCCCGCCGGTACCAGCCGCCCGATGCCGCTCGCCGGTCACGGCCGCCCGATGCCGCTCGCCGGTCACGGCCGCCCGATGCCCGTGTACGTGAAGCCGAGCCGGCGCAGCTGGGCCGGGTCGAGCAGGTTGCGGGCGTCGACCACGGCCGGGCGCGCCATGGCTCCGGCGACCTTGGCGTAGTCGAGCCAGCGCAGCTCGTCCCACTCGGTGAGGATCACGACGGCGTCGGCACGCTCGCAGGCGGCGTACGGGTCGGCGACGACCTCGGCCACGCCGTCGAGCTCGGGGACGGCGCTCCCCGCCCCGGGCACCGTCGTCGGGTCGTAGGCGAGCACCTCGGCGCCGGCCTCGGCCAGGGCCCGCACCACCCACAGCGCCGGCGAGCCGCGGCGGTCGTCGGTGCCCGCCTTGAAGGTCAGGCCCCAGGCCGCTACCCGGCGACCGCCCAGGTCGCCGCCGACGGCGTCGCGCACCTTAGCCACCACGGATGCCAGCTGCGCCTCGTTGGTGTCGATGACGGCCCGCAGCAGGGGGAAGTCGTAGCCGACCTGCTCGGCCATGAAGGCGAGGGCGCTGGTGTCCTTGGGGAGGCACGACCCGCCCCAGCCCGGCCCCGGCCGCATGAGCTCGAAGCCGATGCGGTGGTCGTAGCCCATGCCGAGCAGCACGTCGCGCACGTCCGCCCCGACGCGCTCGGCCAGCGTCGCCACGGCGTTCACGAAGCTGAGGCGGGTGGCCAGGAAGGCGTTCGACGCGTACTTGATGAGCTCGGCGGTGGCCGCGTCGGTCACCATGAGCGGCGCCCCCGTGGCAGCGAACAGCGCGCCCACCCGCGCCGCTGCGGCGCGGTCCTCGGCGCCGACGACGATCCGGTCCGGGTGCAGGCAGTCGTGCACGGCACTGCCCTCGCGCAGGAACTCGGGGTTCGACACCACGGCGACGTCCGGCCGGCCCAGCAGCTGCTCGACGACCAGCGTCGACCCGACGGGCACCGTCGACTTGTTGACCACGACGGCGCCGCGCGCCAGGTGCGGGCCGATCGCCGTCGCCACCTGCTGCAGGACCGAGACGTCGGCGGAGCCGTCGGGCCGCGACGGCGTGGGGACGCACAGGAAGACCGCCGCGGCACCCGGGACGGCGTCGACGGCCCGCTCGACGAACCGCAGCCTGCTGCTGGCCAGGCCGGCCCGCAGCAGGTCGGGCAGGCCGTCCTCCACGATGGTGGCCTCGCCGGCCGACAGCCGGGCGAGCCTGGCCGGGTCGCTCTCGGCGCACACCACGTGGTGGCCCAGGTGCGCCAGGCAGGCGGCGGTGGCGAGCCCGACGTAGCCGGCGCCGACGACGGCGAGCCGCTCCGGCGCCCCCGGCGGCACCTCAGGGCCTCCGCCCGGCCG
>JAJZYI010000395.1 GCA_021798135.1 Actinomycetes bacterium
CGGGTCACGCCAGGGCGGGTCACACCAGGGCGGGTCACACCAGGGCGGGTCACACCAGGGCGGGTCACACCAGGGCGGGTCACGCCAGGGCGGGTCACGCCAGGGCGGCCAGGAGCGCGGCGGTGGCGGCCGCCACCGAGAAGCGCTCCGCCACCGTCGAGGCCGCGCCCGGGGCCGGCCCGCGCCCGAGCGCCGACAGGATGGCGGTGACCAGGGCGTCCACCGTCGGCTCCACGTGCTCGTTGGGGGGCAGCGTCGCCTCCCGGGTGCCGCCGGGCCCGGCGGTGACCACCGGGACGCCGACGGCCTGGGCCTCGAGCGGGACGAGGCCGAGGCCCTCGGGCTCGATGGCGATGGACACGACCACGTCTGCCTCGGCATAGCGGCGGGCCAGGTCGGCGCGGCTCGCCGCCTCGGGCAGCAGCGCAGCCCGCGACTCGACCACCAGGCGACGCATGGCCCGGTGCTCGTCACCGCCGCGCAGGAACGGCGAGGTGTAGTCGAGCACCCGCACGGGGACGTGCCGGAGCCGGCGGTCGGCGATGACGGCCAGGAAGAGCTCCACTCCCTTCTTGCGCATCAGGCGGTTGGGGAAGAGGATGCCTGCGCCGCCGACCGGGGTCTGGTCCAGGAAGACCGCCTCCACCGGCGGCGGGGAGACCGCCACCGATCCGGGCTCCAGGCCGAACGACTCCTCGGTGTGCCGGGCGAGGGCCGCGCTCACGGCACTCACCCGGTGGTGCCGGAGGTGTCGCCGGACCGCGGCGCGTGGGGCCCCGTCGAGCCCCCAGGCACTCGGATAGTTGTGCAGGACCAGGTGGGTCTTGGTCGAGCGGGCACGCCAGGCCGGCCGGTTGCTCAGCACGGCCAGGTCGACGCCCAGCGCGCCCAGCTCCGCCTGCAGCGTCTCCGGGCCGTCGACGCGGCGATAGGCGACCCTCGGCGGCAGGGGGCCGGGGGCGGCCGGCGGCGGCGCCACGTCCACCAGGACGACGTCGTGCTCGGAGGCGAGGCCGCCGGCCCAGGCGTGCAGCGCGCGCTCGAGCCCGCCGGCCCTGCGGACCGAGCACAGGTCCGTACCGACCAGGGCCAGTCGCACGCCGCCAGGCTGGCACAGCGCGTCGGCTCGCTGCCAGCCCACCGTCGGTTCGGCTCGTGCCGTGGCGTACGATCTCGCCCGGTGCAGCCTCGCGGGACCCAGCCGGCCTCGGTGGACGCACCCGGGACCGATCCGCGCCGCCTGGCGCGGATGGCGCACGGCGTGCTCGAGATCAACTGGCAGCCGAGCTTCGGCTACGCGGCGCCGGCGCCGGGGCGCTACCCGTGGCACTGGCTGTGGGACTCGTGCTTCCACGCGGTGTGCTGGGCCGCGCTCGGCGACGAGCGTGCCGTGCCGGAGCTGCGCAGCGTGTTCGCCCACCAGGGCGCCGACGGGTTCGTCCCGCACATGGGCTACCAGCGTGACCCCCGTGCGGCGGTCGGGGTGTGGGGCCGGGCCGGCTGCTCCACGATCACCCAGCCGCCGATGTACGGGCACGCCGTGCGCGTCCTCGCCGAGGCCGGCCTGCCGGTCGGCGACCTGGCGGAGCGGGCCGCCGCCGGCCTGCGCTACTTCGCCGCTCGCCGGCGCGGCGCCAGGGGGCTCGTCCGCATCGTCCACCCCTGGGAGTCGGGCGCCGACGACTCCGTCCGCTGGGACGGCTGGGCGGGCGGGCCCTTCGACCGTACCCGGTGGATGCAGGTCAAGCTGGGGCTGGTCCGGAGCCTGGAGGTGTCCGCCGCCGGCTCGGCGGTGGCCAACGCCAGCTTCACGGTCCACCCGGCGAGCTTCAATGCGCTGGTGGCCTTCAACGCGCGCGAGCTCGTCACGGTCACCGGGGACCGTGACCTCGCCGGGTTCGCCGACGAGCTGGCCGGCGAGCTCGGCGAGCTGTGGGATCCCCAGGCTGGGACCTGGCCGGACGTCGACGATCACGGGCGGGCGGCGTCGGCGGCCCCGACGCTCGACGGGCTGCTGCCCCTGCTGGTCACGGACCCGGGTGCGGGCGGACCGATCGACGCGGTGGTGCGGCGCCTGGCGGACGAGCGGTGGTTCCGGGCACCGTTCGGCCTGGCGGCGGTTGCCCGTGACGACCCGGCGTTCGACGCCTGCGGGTACGGCCGGGGCGCCTCGTGGCCTCATCTCAACTACCTGATCTGGCTCGCCCTGGAGCGCCACGGTCGCCGGGCCGCCGCCCGCGAGGTGGCGGGCGCCTGGACGGCGGGAGCGGTCGCCTCGGGGTTCAGCGAGTTCGTGGACCCCCTGTCGGGGAGGGGCCTGGGCGCCTGCCCGCAGAGCTGGGCGTCGCTGGTCGTCGTGCCGTACTGCCAGCCGAGCCGGACGGTGACCGCGGCACTCGCCCGGCCCGCGCCCTGAGCGGGCCCGCGACCCGGCTCGCCCCTGCAGGGGCCGCCGGCCTACCAGCGGGCGTGCCGCTGGCCTGGCCGCGGGCGTGCCGCTGGCCTACCC
>JAJZYI010000396.1 GCA_021798135.1 Actinomycetes bacterium
GAGCCAGGCGCGGCGGGCGGTGGGCGCCGGCCGGCCCGGGCGCGGTCGCCGCACGGCGGGGCCGGGCGAGCGCTCGCCTGCCGGACCCCGGCCCGCTACCAGCCCCGGGCGACCCATGCTTCCAGGTCGGGCCGCTCGCTGCCGACCGTGGTGTCGGCGCCGTGACCCGGCAGGACCAGCGTGGCGTCGTCGAACACGGCGAAGATGCGCCGGTCGATGGAGGCGATGATCGTGTCGAAGTCGCCGCCGGGGAAGCCGGTCGCGCCGGGCCCGCCCGGGAAGAGGGTGTCGCCGCTGAAGAGCAGCGGGGTCCCCTCGACGGCGAAGCACATCGACCCCGGCGTGTGCCCGGGCGTCGCGATGGTGCGGATCCGGAGCCGGCCGACCTGCAGCACGTCGTCGTCCTGCAGCACCTGGTCGTAGGCCGGCAGCATGTCGGCGTCGGCGGCGGTCACCGCCACGTCGAGGCCGGCGTCGCGGACGGCGGGGACGGCCTGGATGTGGTCCCAGTGGCCGTGGGTCTCCAGGACGCTGCGGACGCCCAGGGACCGGCACAGGTCGAGGAGCAGGTCGTGCTCGTTGGCCGCGTCGATGAGGACGGCGTCGCCGGTCTGCCGGCAGCGCACCACGTGGACGTTGTTGTCCATGGGCCCCACCACCACGCGGTGGACCTCGACCAGGGCGTCTTCGTAGTGAGCCATGGTCCCCATCATGCCCGGCGTGCCCGGGCAGCGGGACCGGGGCGGCGGGGCGGGGACGGGCACGAGGTGCCGGGTCCATGAGAGAAGTCTCATGGAACGCTCATCAAGGGATCACGGGAGCGTCCGATACTGCCTGTAGGCGGCCGTGCCGGTCCCGGTGACGGCCACACGGGGTCCGGCGGCAGCAGCGTCAGGAGGACGACCGATGACAGCACCGACACGGGTTCTCGCCGCTCTCGCCTCGGGAGGCGTGCTGGCAGGGGGGACCGCGGCGCTCGCCCACGCACCCGGTGCCAGCGCGACGCCCGTCGCGGTGACGACGACCGCCGGTCCGGGGGGCACGACCTCCGCAGCGCTGTCTGCAGCGGACGCGACCGCCAGGCAGGTCGACGCCGAGGCCGCACAGCTCCAGGCGGCGGTCGTCGCCGCCCGGAACCACCTGCACCAGGTCCAGCAGGCGGCCAGCGCTGCCGCGGCCAAGGACGCGAGCGAGCAGACGGCGCTCGACGCCGAGCGCCAGCAGCTGGCCAGCGAGGCCAGCGCGTTGGCGTCGGAGCGCCAGCAGCTGGCCGCCGAGGCGGCCAGCCTGCAGCAGCAGGCGTCGCAGATCGACGCCGCCCAGCAGGCCGCGCCGCCCGTGCACGCCACGACGGGGGCGTCGGGCGCCCACGGCTCCGACGACGGCTCCGGTGACCACTGACGGCCCCGGCCGGCGCGCCGGGACGAGCCGGGCCGACAGCGGTGCCGGCGGTGGCGCCGGCGGTGGCTGGCCCGAGCCGCCGGAAGCCCTGCTGGCGGCCCACCGTCACGTCGCCGCGGCCCGGGAGCGGGCGGCGAGCGCGGCGGCGCGGTCCCGGTCGAGGCGCCGACTGGTGCCGCCGCTCGTCGTCGGCTCGGCGACGCTCGTCGCGGCCGGCGCGGCCGGGGCGTGGGTCGACGCGGCGATGTCGGCGCCGGCAACGCCCGTGACGGCTGCGCCGGCAGCAGCCTCAGGGCCGGGCGCGGCGGCCGGCGCGACGGCACCGACGGCCGGGGGTGCCGGGCAGGTGGCCTCGGCCACGGCCGCGCTCGGTCACGCCCGCCAGGAGCTGGCGCAGGCCGAAGCCGGCATCTCGGCGCTCGGCGCGATCCAGGTGCCCAGCGGTCCGGCGGCGACGGGGGGCGCGGCGGGAACGGGTCCGCCGCAGGCGCCGTCGTCGGTCCCGGCGCTCCCGCCGCTGGCCCCGCTGCCCGCGCTGCAGGTCCCGGCCCCGTCGGTGCACGCCACCACCGGAGCGTCGCGTGCCATCCCCTGACCTGCTCGCCGGGTGCGTCACGGGCCGGGCCCGCCACATGGCGACCGACGTCACGGTCCAGGTGGTGACCGGCGGAGGCGCGGGCGACGCCCCCGACGCGGTGGCCCGGGCCCTCGCCGAGTTCGGCGAGGTCGAGCGCGCCTGCACCCGGTTCGACCCGCAGAGCCCGCTCATGCGAGCGAACGCCGATCCGACGGCATGGTGTGCGGTGCCGCGGCGCTGCTACGAGGCCATCGCCGAGGCGCACCGGGCGTACCAGGAGACGGGCGGCCGCTTCGACCCCCGCGTCCTGGGCGACCTGGTGTCGCTGGGCTACGCGTCGACGTTGCCGTTCTCCGGTGGCGCCGTCGTGGCCGACGGCGCCGTGGTCCGGCGCCGGTTGGCGCTGCCGCCGTGGCGTCCGGCGCTTCGGGTCCGGGCCGGCACGCACCTCGTCCGGCTGGGCGAGCACCCGGTCGACCTGGGCGGGATCGGGAAGGGCCTGGCGGTGCGCTGGGCGAGCGCCGTCCTC
>JAJZYI010000040.1 GCA_021798135.1 Actinomycetes bacterium
TCCACCGGCGCCCGTCCCACGCGCACCCGGCCCGCCGGCAGCCGGCCCGTCCCCGTGGGGCGCGCCGCCACGGCCGTCCGGGGCCCCGCCGACGCCCGCGACGACCACCGGCACCGGGGTGGCCCGGTCCCGCAGGGCGTTGAGCACGTCGTGCGACGACGGGTCGTCGTGGTCGAGGGCGGACACCACGACGTGGGCGGTGTCGAGCAGGGAGCAGTGGCCGGTGCTGACGAGCGGGCAGGGGCGCGGCGGCGGCCCGGCGGGCCCCGGGCACCAGGTCACGTCGTAGCCCTCGCCGACGAGCAGCCGGGTGCTGGCCAGGGCGGCCACGGGGTCGGGCGTCTCGAGCACCACGCGAGGCCGCGGGCGGGCGGCTGCCAACGCCCGCGCTGGCCGGGCACCTGCCGGCCCGGCGGTCGCGGCACCGGCCGCTGCCGGCGCGGCCGGGCGTCGTCGCGGCAGGGGTGTCGCGGCCGAGCGGCTCGCGCCGGCGGCCTCCAGCCGGCCCCGGCCCCGGTGCCGGCGCCTGGCGGAACCCGGGCTCCAGCCCGGCAGGGCGATCGCCACGACCGCCACGCCGAGGAGCGCGGCGAAGGCCCCGATGGCGAGCGCCAGGTCCATCCCGCTCACGAAGGCGCGCCGCGACACGCCGGCGAGCGCCGCCCCGGTCGGTCCGCCGACGTGTGCCGCCACGGCCAGCGCCCCGCCGAGCGACCCGACGATCAGCTGCTCGATCCCTGCGGGCAGGTGGTGGCCCGCCAGCACGGGGACGAGGCGGCCCTGGAAGCGGGTGTTGAGGGCGCTGCCCATGACCCCGACACCGAGCGCGCCGCCGACCTGCAGGCCGGCGCTGTTGGTCGCCGCGCCCACGCCCGAGCGCCCCGGCGGGAGCGAGCCCATCACCGACTCGGTCGACGGCGCGAAGGCCAGGCCGCTGCCGACGCCGATCAGGACGAGCGCCGGGACGGCGGCGCCGTAGCCGCTGGCCAGCCCGACCCGTGAGAGCAGCGCCAGCCCGAGGGCGATGACGGCCATGCCCGCGCTCACCACCGCCTTCGTCCCCAGCCGGTGGGCGAGCACGGTCGACACGGGCGACACGACCACCAGGACCAGGGCGATGGGTCCCAGGCGGAGCCCGGTCGCCAGCGGGCTCAGGCCGAGCGAGAACTGCAGCCACTGGGTGAGGAGGAAGAGCATGCCCATGAGCGCGAAGACGACCAGGGCGAGCGCGGACATGGCCGCGCTGAAGCGAGCGGAGGAGAAGAAGGACAGGTCGAGCATGGGGTGGTCGCACCGCCGTTCCCACGCCACGAAGGCCGCGAGCACGAGCAGGCCGCCGGCCACGGCGGCGAGGACCACCGGGCTGGTCCACGAGCTGTTCGGCGCGTCGATGATCCCCCACAGGACCAGGCCCAGCCCGGCCGTGGAGAGCACCGCTCCCAGCGGGTCGGGACGCGTCGCCGCCGGGTCCCTGGAGTCTGGGACCAGCCAGGCCGAGGCGAGGAGCCCGAGCACGACGATGGGCACGTTCACCAGGAACACCGACCCCCACCAGTAGTGCGCCAGCAGCCAGCCTCCGGCGATGGGGCCGACCGCCATCCCGAGCCCGGTGGTCCCCGACCAGATCCCGATGGCGCGGGCACGGCTCGCGTCGTCGGGGAAGACGTCGGTCAGGATGGACAGGGTGGAGGGCATGATCGCCGCCGCACCGATCCCCATGAACGCTCGGGAGGCGATGAGCAGGTGCGGGGTGCCGGAGAACGCGGACATCGCCGACCCCGCCCCGAAGAGCAGCAGCCCGGCGTTGAAGACCCGCTTGCGGCCGAACCGGTCGCCAAGGCTGCCCGTCGTGAGCAGCAGGCCGGCGAAGACCACGGCGTAGGCGTCCATCGTCCACTGCAGGTCCCCTGAGGACGCGTGGAGGGCGCGGACGATCGTCGGCAGCGCCACGTTCAGGATCGTGTTGTCGATGCTGACCACGAACAGGCTGACGCACAGCACGGCCAGCACGGCCCACCGCCGCCCGCCGCCGTCCCCCGGGCTCGGCCGGCGGCCGCCCCTGCTCGACCAGCTCCCGTGCACGGTCGAAGTGTACAATATCCACACTTCACGTATAGTGCACTAGTTCATATTTGTTGGGGCTCGCCGCCCGGTCTGGCTGCCGCTCGATGGCGGGCCGGCTACACCACGAGGGACAGCCCGCCGTCGACGAGCAGCGTCTGCCCGGTCGCGTAACGCGTCGCGCTCAGCGCGTCGCAGGCGTCGGCGATGTCCTCGGGGGTTGCCGCGCGGTGCAGGGGCGCCACCGCGGCCACCCCCTGCTTCAGCGTGTCCCAGGTCTCCGTCAGCGGTCGACCGTGAGCGCGCCGACATCCGGCATGGGGACGTCGACGGTGACCACCGCGTTGTCGACCAGCCCGTCGAGGCGGCCCCAGCGTGTGGCGGCCGCGTCGACCAGCGCGACCGCCGTGGCCGGATGGGCGATGTGGCCCTGCACGTAGCACGCCTCGGGCAGCCCGGCGGCGCGCGCCGGTCCTCGGCCCCGGGCCGCAGCGCCGGCCGCCGGGAGCACCCGGCCGGAAGGCCCGTGCCCTACGCGCCCCGGCCCAGCGGGCTTCCCTGGCGCGCCCCGGAGGCGCCGGCGGTCTCGGCGTCGGGCGAGTACACCAGCACGGCGTCCGGCGGGGGCGTCCCCGTGTCGTAGCGGGCGACGACGTCGTCGGGCAGCCGGCTGAGGTCGCTGCACCGCATGAAGTCCCGCAGCGCCGTCCCCGACGGGGACGAGTCGACGTTCGCCACCCCGCGGCCGGCGACGAGGTCGTCCGCGTCGGCCGTCCGGAAGTCGATGCTGAAGCGCGCCTCGCCGGTCGCGTTGGGGACGCTCGCGTGCAGCTGGGCGCCGGCGAAGACGACGAGCCCGCCGGCCGGCACGTCGAAGCGGACCTCGTGGGAGCGGTCGATCTCGGCGGTGGGCTTCGGCTGCCGCCGGGTGTCGGCCCCCACGTGGCTGGCGGACTGGCGCCGGCCGGTGGCGTTCCACTCGTAGTAGTCGAACTCCGACGAGCTGTTGGGGACGGGGCGGTCGAAGTAGTCGGGATAGAAGGCCATGCCCGCCGCAGCGGGCGCGTCCCACAGCGGGAGCCACCAGTTCACCTGGCACATCGGCGCGCTGTACCAGGTGTCGCGGTGCGGGGGGAACTGGTAGGCGGCGCCGGACGTCAGGTACCCGCTGTGCGGAGCGACGCGCATGCGGGGAACGTCGACGTACGTGGAGAACGGGTCGCAGCCGAAGTCGGCCAGGAACGCGCGCAGCAGGTCCTTGGTGTGCGGGTGGTGGATGAACGCCGGCTTGGCCGGCGCCACCGCGTCGACGAACGCCCGGACGTCGAGGTGCTCCTGCGCGTGCCGCGGGTCGTGGGGGGCCAGGGCGTCGACGAGGAACGACCGGGCGAAGGCGCAGAGCTCCAGCGTGCTCGGCCGAGGCTCGCAGACGAAGATGTCCCCGCGGTAGAGCGCGGTCCGGCTGCCGATGTCGCCGGAGCTCCACCCGATGTGCACGTCGGCCATGGCGACCCCTCCCTCTGCGGCGTCCGCGCCGCGTGCTGGCTTGGCGACGTCCGTTGTGGCGGCCCGGCGTGCCGGGCGGTGCGATGGTACGAAGGCTGGTGCCCGGTCGCCTCCGCCGATCGCGGCGCGAGCCTCATGCCGATGGCGGAGCCGGCGGCGGGTCCGGCCCGTCGTGGCCGTCGCCGGACATGCGTGCAGCCGGGCGCAGGTCGGGCGTGCCGCCGACGGGGACGGGGAGGGCGCCGGCGGTGGCGAGGCCGACGCCTGCAGCGCCCGGTGGCGAGGGCTCCGGGCTCGCCGACAGCCGGCGCTTCAGGCGCAGCGCCGGCTGCTCGATGCCGAGGGACACGGCGGCCGCAGCGGCGAACGACAGCACCAGGTCGAGGACGAGCTGCTCCGTGGCCGGGAGGTCGGTCCTCGACAGGAGCTGGACGATCGGCAGGTGCACCAGGTACAAGGTGTACGACCACCGGCCGATGAGGACGGCGACGGGATGGCGCAGGACGGTCGCCACGCCGGACGGCGCCGCCGACGCCTGGTCGGCGACGACCACCGCCGTCAGGAGCGCCACCACCAGGAACCCGCCCTCGTAGGGGAACGCCCCGCCGTCGAGCTGCACGCGAAACGCGAGCACGAGCAGGAGGACGGCGGGGACCGCCGCGCGGCGGATCCAGCGCGCGAGCCGCGGCGACGGCCGCCACCCGGTCCCGGCGGGGATGAGCAGGGCCAGGCTGCAACCGACCAGCAGGCTGGTCGCGTGGGTGTCGGGGAGGTCCGACAGCCGGGCGAACGAAGCGCCGCGCGCCAGCAGGATGCCGCACCAGGTCGTCGACGCCAGCGCCAGGGCGAGCAGGCCGGCCGCCACCCGCCGCGGCGCGACGCGCCGGGACAGCCAGACGAACGGCAGCGGCCACACCAGGTAGAACTGCTCCTCCATCGAGAGCGACCACGTGTGCGCCAGCAGCGGCATCCGAGCCGGGTCCACGGCCCGGAAGTTCGCGGTGTAGGTGAGCACCGACGGGACGCTGTCGCGCACGGCGGCGGCCTGCGGGGCGGGCAGGACCACCGCCGCGACGGCGACGCACGCGGCGACCACGACGAACAGCGCGGGCAGCAGGCGCAGCGCCCGCCTGGCGTAGAAGCGCGCCAGCGACACGGAGCCGTTGCGCTCGCGCTCGCGCCGCAGCAGGCGCGTGATGAGGTAGCCGCTGATCACGAAGAAGACGTCGACCCCGAAGTAGCCACCGGGAAGGTGGCCGACGTGGTAGCCGATGACCGCGAGGATGGCGACGGCGCGCAGGCCGTCGAGGCTGGGCTCGTAGCCGCTGCCGCGGCGCCGGTCGTCGAAGAGCTCGGCGGGCACGCCCAGCCGCACGAGGAGCTGGCTGCTGCGGCCCGTCCGGAGCGGGCGGCCGCCGCGCACGCCGGCCGGGACGCCGGCGTGCCCGCCGGCTCGTCGTGCCACCTGCGTGCGCAGTCGCCAGTCCATGTCGTCGCCCGCTCGCCTCGTCGCCCGTCGGCCGGGCACCCGGAGGCCCGACACCTCCGCGAGCGTGCGGCCACGACGGGCCGGCAACGACCCTCATCGGTACCAGGGCCCCTACTGCATTCGACAGAGGTGCACGGGCCGTCGCGCCCGGCGGGGTGGCCGGGCGGCGCCGGGAGCGCCGGGCCAGGAAGGGCCCTTGGCACCACCACGTATCATGACCGGATGGACCCGACGCCCGCCGGGAGCGCGCTCGAGGAGGAGAACGCCGCCGTCCGCCGCGCCGTGCTCGCTCGGCGGGACCAGGTCGTCGCCCGCCACGAGCAGCGTCGCAGGTCCGTGGACGGCGCCGACCCGCTCGCCGCGCTGACCTCCGAGCTCCGGGCGGTCGTGCGCGAGGCGTGCGACGTCCCCGAGGACGAGATCCTGGTGGACCTGGTGGAGCGCGAGCGTCACGGCGCCGACCTGGCGCTCAAGTTCCCGGGCCTGCTCCGCAACGGCGGCCCCCGGCGGTTCGCCGCCGAGCACGCGCCGGGCATCCAGGCGGCGCTGGCCGGCCCGCGGCTCGCCGGGGTCGTCGAGTCGGTCGAGACCGTCGGCATGTACGTCAACGTCAGGCTGCGCGACGGGTGGCTCCTCGGTGCCGCCGACGAGGTCGCCGCCGCCGGCGAGGCGTTCGGCCGGTCGTCGTCCATGCTCGACCAGCGCGTCGTGGTCGACTACTCGTCCCCGAACGTGGCCAAGAGCCTGCACGCCGGGCACATCCGCTCCACCATCATCGGCACGGTCCTGTCGAACATCCTGGAGGAGGCAGGCGCGCTCGTCTTCCGGGTCAACCACATCAACGACTTCGGGGGCTTCGGGTTCCTGCTCGAGGGCCACCGGCGCTTCGCGCAGCGCTTCCCGGCCGGCGCCACCCTCGACGACCGCTCGCTCGAGATCTACCGGCTGCGCCGCGTCCTGGAGCAGGCCGGCTCGGACGGCACGCCGGCGGACCTGCCGGACCCGGACGCAGCCCTGGTCCGGCGCCTGCTCCCCGACGTCGGCGAGGGGCAGCGCCTCGGTCCGGTCACGGCCGAGCTCACCGATGCGGCGGACCGCCGCTTCGCCGCCCTGGAGCAGGGCGACCCCGGCGAGGTGGGGCTGTGGAAGGAGATCGTGCACGCCAGCCTGCGGGCCTTCTCGTCGTTCTACGACGCGTTGGGCGTGTCGATCGACTTCGTCGTCGGCGAGAGCTTCTACGCGGCGGCGGGCCTGGCGATGGTGGAGGAGTGGCTGCGCACCGGCCAGGCCGTCCGCTACGGCGACGACGAGGCCGCCGAGGACCTCCGCCGGCTGCACCGGTCCTTCGAGGCGGGGGAGATCTCCGAGCAGGAGCTGCACTCGCTGGAGCAGGCCGTCCGGAAGGACGTCGGCGCCGTCGTGGTCCGGCTCGGCCCCGCCGAGCGCTACGTCGTCCTGCGCGCCGACGGGCGCAGCATCTACGCCACGCGCGACCTGGCGGCGGTGGCCGTCAGGCGGGAGCTGTTCGACCCGACCTGCGCGGTGTACGTGGTCGGCCAGGAGCAGAAGACCCACTTCGAGCGGCTGTTCGCGGCAAGCTACGCCCTGGGGCTCGCCGACCCGCGGCGCACGGCGTTCGAGCACATCTACTTCGGCTTCTACGTGGACGCCCACACCCACCGCAAGCTGTCGAGCCGCGAATCCGCGTCGGGCGTGATCCACCTGCTGCAGGCCGCCCAGGACCACTTCCGGGGGCGCGTCGGCAGCTCGCGGGCACCGGGCCGCCAGGACCCGGAGACCGTCGCCCGGCAGCTCACCGTGGCGTCGATCGTCTTCAACGACCTGAAGCAGGACACCCGCTCGACCGTGGAGATCGACACGAAGGACCTCGGCTCCATGGTCGAGACGTTCGACAAGTCGGGTGGCGCCTACGTGATCTACACGACGTGCCGGGCGGGCAGCATCGTCACGAAGGCGGCCGACGCCTTCGCCGCGGGCGCGGTGCCGACGCCTGCGGCCCTGGAGCCCGACGAGGTGCGGATCCTGCTGCACCTGCTGAGCTTCCCCGCGACGGTGCGCTCCTCGGCGGAGCACCGGAACCCGTCCGTCCTGGTCCGGCACATGTTCCACCTGAGCAACCTGTACAACTCGTACAACGCCCGGGCCCGGGTGATCCTCGACCAGGGGGTCGTCGCCTCGCGCCTGTCGGTGACAGCCGCGGTCGAGCGCACGCTGCGCAACGGCCTCGCCCTCTGCAACGTCGACTGCCCCGACTACATCTGACGGCCGGGCCCGCCGGCCCGGTGCTACACGGTTCCGGCCCGGCGCCCCTGCTGCCAGTCGTGCTCGGCCCCGATCTCCCCGGGTGCCACGCCGAACGACGGCAGCTGCGGGACCTCGCGCAGGCTCCGCTTCAGCTCGGCGAACCCGCCGAAGCCGGCCAGGCCGGAGATGTGGTCCCACAGGCGCAGGGCGTCCTCGGCGGACGGGAGCCTGCTGATCACCGGGCCGAAGAAGGCCGGGCCGTCCGGGGGCCCGAAGTGCAGGATGGGGGTGCCCACGTCGCGCCCGGTCACCTCGAGCGCCCGGTCGGTCTCCGCCCGGACGACCCCGTCGCGTGCTGGGTCGTCGAGCGCCTCGACCGCGCCCGGGTCGAGGCCCAGCCGCTCCAGGACCGCGCCCACGAACGCCGCAGGGTCCCCCTGCAGCTCGGCCTGCGCGCCCGGTGCGCGCTCGAAGATCGCCTCGCCGTACGCCTCGTACAGCGCGGCCACGCCGGCGGGACCGTGCCGCTCGCGCACCGCCGCGGCTACCCGCAGCAGCTTCAGCCCGAAGGTGTGCCCCGCCTCGTAGCCGGCGGGGAAGTGGCTGTCGTAGTCCACGCCGGCGTTCAGCAGCCGCAGTGAGATGAACCGCCAGTGCACCGTCATCGGGCGCTGGGCGGCGACCAGGCGCACCCACTTGCTGGTCATCCAGCAGAAGGGGCAGACAGGGTCGAAGTAGACGTCGAGATCGGGTCCGGCCACGGCACCGACCCTACCGCCGCCGTCCCCCCGCAGCGGCGCCCGGGGCGCCGGTCGGCCCGGCGAGCCGACGGGCGCGGCGAGCCGGTGGGCGCGGCGAGCCGGTCAGAGCGGCGAGCCGGTCGGCGGCGCGGCGAAGAACCCGGCCAGCGTGCGACGCGACCAGGCCGCAGCCTGGCCGAGCAGGGGCACCCCCAAGGCATCCTCGACGGTGGCCAGCAGGGCGTAGTGGCTGAGCGGCGTCGTCACGACCGTGCCCGGTGGCACGCCCGGGGCGACGACGAGCGTCAGCACGTGGCCGCCGCCTCCGGTGGGCAGCACCGACCCCCGGGGCGTCGCCTGGCGGCTGTCGCCGCCGGCACCCTCGTCCCAGGTGACGAACAGCACGCCGTCCTGGCGCCAGGCCTGGCTGGCGGTCACCTCGGCGACGAGCCCGTCGAGCCAGGCGGCGGCCTGGGACGCCGGGCAGCTGTGCCCGTCGTTGCAGACGTTCGGCGTCACCCAGACGAAGCGCGGCACGCCGCTCGCCGGACCGGCGAGCGCCGGGCCGAGCTGGGCCAGGGGCACCAGGTGGGAGCACAGGGCCTGGCTGGAGCGCACGTCGGTGAAGTACCGGAAGGGGTTGTGCTTGGCTGCGTACACGCCGTAGGAGGTCCCCAGGTAGCACGACGCCGACACGCCCTCGAAGTAGGCGTTCCAGCTGATCCCGGCGCGGCCGAGCTCGGCGCCGAGGTTGTCGCCGGTGACGAAGCAGCTCAGGCAGTCCGACGCGATCCCGAAGGTGGATCCCGCCGCCAGGGCGAGGTAGTTGGGCAGCGAGGGGTGCGAGGCCGCGTAGTAGGCGGTGGCCGCCGCGTAGCGGTGCGCCAGCGACGCGAAGCCGGGGGTCGCCATCGCCGCGTCGTAGGAGAGGTTCTCCATGACGACCACGAACACGTGGGAGAACGCCGGCACCCCGCCGGCCCCGGACGACGACGTGGTGCCGCCGGGTGTGGAAGCCGGCGAGGTGCCCGTTGCCGGCGGTCCGCTCCCGCCCGGTGCCGGCGGTCCGCTGCCGCCCGGTGCCGACGCGGTCGGGACCGGCGTGCCGCTGCCGTGGGTACCGCCCGATGCGGTCGCGGCGGGATGCGGCGGGACCGCCGAGGAGCAGGCGGCGAGCACGGCGGCGGCCGCCGCCGCGACGGCCACCACGGTGGGGGGCCCGCGTCGTGGCATGCCGCGATCACAGCACGCCCGGCTCGGGCGCGCTGGTCGCCGAGCTCCCGAGCCGGGCGTGCGAGCGGACTGGCGGGTCGCCAACGTGGTCGCCGGCCGTGCGAGGGTCCCCGCCATGTTCCGGCCGGGGCCGGCGGGGGGCACGCGGCCCGACGGCCGGCACCGGTGCCTGCTGACCGGTCCACCAGTGGCGTGTTGCCGGTCGTCAGGCGGGCCGCGCACCCGCGGGTCGGTCGCGCAGCAGCGGCCCCAGGTCGAGGTGCTCGTCGACCAGGTCGGCGAGCCCGTCGACGACCTGGTCGATGGAGCGGAGCGGTCGGCGCCCGGTCAGGGCGTGGACGACGTCGGGGTCCTCGGCGAGGCCGTGGAGGTAGACCGCCAGGATCGTGCCGTGGGCGAAGCCGGTGCCGCCGGGGAGGACCTCGGCTGCGGGCGGCCGGACCGCGGTCGTCCCGTAGCGGATCTCGTAGCCGGCGACGCGGCGGCCGGCGAGCTCCCGCCACGGTCCGCCGAGTGACGTCGAGAACGTGGCCGACGTGCGCCGCACGTGCTTCTCGCGGCCCAGGACGGTGACCGCCGGCAGCAGGCCCAGGCCGGTGGCGGCGCGCTCCACCCCGTGCGGGTCGTCGACGCGCTCGCACAGCGCCTGCACGCCGCCGCAGACGGCCAGGATCGGCACGCCCCGGGCGTGGGCGGCGGCGACGGCCGCGTCCATCCCGGTAGCCCGCATCCACGCCAGGTCGGTGGCGACGAGCTTGGAGCCCGGGAGCACGACCAGGTCGGCGTCGCGGAGGTGGCTCGGCTGGGTCGCCCAGGCGAACGACGAGGCCTGCTGCACCAGCCACCACTCGTCCAGGTTGGACGCGGCGGGGCCCCGCACCACCCGCACCTCGATGCCCCCGACCGAGCGCGGGCTCGGGTCGGCCCCGTCCTCGTCGGGCAGGCCGTGGTCGACCATGGGCAGGACGCCCAGGGTCGGCACGCCCGTCCGCTCGCGCAGCAGCAGGGGTGCCGGGTGCAGCAGGGCCGGGTCGCCCCGGAAGCGGTTGAGCACGAACCCCGCCACCCGAGCCCGGTCCGCCGGCTCCAGCAGCGTCCACGTGCCGACCAGGTGGGCGAAGGCGCCACCGCGGTCGATGTCGGTGACGAGCACGGCGGTGGCGCCGGCATGCCGGGCGATGCGCAGGTTGGCCAGGTCGACGTCTGCCAGGTTCACCTCGGCGGGGCTGCCGGCGCCCTCGATCACCACCACGTCGGCTGCCCGGGCCACGCGCTCGTAGGCGCCGGCCACCGCCTCCCACAGCCGGTCGGAGCGCTCGCGCCAGCCCAGGCGAGCCGCGTCGCCGTCCACCTTGCCGAGCACCACCACCTGGCTGTGGCGGTCGTTCTCCGGCTTGAGCAGGACGGGGTTGTGGTCGACCGACGGGGCCACGCCGGCGGCGAGGGCCTGGAAGTACTGGGCGGCTCCGATCTCCCCGCCGTCGACAGCCCGGGCGTTGTTCGACATGTTCTGCGCCTTGAACGGGGCGACGCGGATGCCGCGGCGGCGCAGCGACGCGCACAGGCCGGTGGCCAGCAGGCTCTTGCCGGCCCAGCTCGAGGTGCCCCAGACGACGATCGGCCGCACAGGCAGATCATGCCCCGTCCCGCGCCACGCCGTCCCTCGCCACGCCGTCCCTAGCCACGCCGTCCCTCGCCACGGGGTGCGCTCCGGAGGGGACGGTGCACGCCGGCGCGGGAGGTGCACGCGGCGAGGTGCGGCCGGGTGCCGCCGACGGCGGGCCGAACGTTCCCACCGGGTTCGGTGAGCCGGGCCGGGCCCGCGACGGGCACCGGACCAGGGCCGGGCAGGACCACCGGACGGCGGTCCTGCCGTCAGACCGCGATCCCCGCCTCGTTCGGGCTCGTCGCCAGCTCGTCCCCCCACATGGCCGGGTCCGTCGCCCACAGGTCCGACCCCGCGGGGACGCTCACGAGCTCCGGGCTCGTCGGGCCGCTCGTGGTGCTGCCGGTCCCGCCGGCATCGGTGTACACCGGGCCCTGGTCCGCAGCGGGGATCTCGGCCTCCAGGCGCTCGAGGTTCGGGAGGTAGTCGGCGGCCGGCTGACCGGCGCGCAGGACGACGCGGTCCGACGAGCTCGCGGTCGGGGTTCCCGGTGCCACGGCGCGTCCCGCGAGCTGCACCACGAAGTGGCTGTAGCCGTCGTTCGCGGCCACGAACCGGTCGACGGGGGCTGCCGCCGCGTCGCGGGCCCGGACCACGGCGGCGGCGGCCACCGCGACGACGGGCACCACCGCCCACGCCAGCCGACTCCGCCACCTGACGCCCGTTCCCATGCGACCCCCCCTGGCCGTGCCCGTTCGGCTGGCGCCGGAGGGTGTGCCACTGCGGGCATCGACCACGTCGAGTGGTTGGGTGAGGGTTCAGCCGGGCGTTGTTGCTCCGGAGGGACCGGCCCGAACCGTCACGGTTCGCCGGGTGTCGCGGCCGGGGAGGTGCCGCCGGGCTTCGCCGGGTGTCAGGGCCGGGAGGTGTGCGGCCGTGGTGGGTGCCGCCAGGGTTTGCCGGGTGTCACGGCCGGGGTGCGAGCTGCCGACCACCTGGGCGCGGCGGCGCGGCATCTACCACTGCTCGCCGAGCATCGCCGCCAGGCGCACGACGTCGTCGACCAGCTCGTCTGGGTTGCCGATCGCCAGGTCCCCGGCCATGTACCGGGCCACGAGCTCCCGGGTGGCGCCCAGGATGGCGTAGGTGACCACCTCGTAGTGCTCCGCCGGGTGGGGGGCTCCCCTCGCCGCCGCGCACAGGGCCATCTGCTCTGCGCCGAGCTCCACGCTCTTCCTGAACAGCTGCTGGCGCCGGCGGTCGAGGTTCGCGTCGACACCGATCGCCTGGCTGTACAGGACCCGGAACCTGCGGGGGTCCTCGAGCATGCGCCGGAACCAGCCGTCGATCCACAGCCGAGCCCGGACGTGCCACTGCGGCGGCGCCGACTGGAACGCCGCGAGCAGGGGGGTGTGGACCTGCTCGATCTCGCGCTCCAACAGGATGCGGACGAGCTCCAGGCGGTCGCCGACGTGGCGGTAGAAGTCGCGGGTGGACACGCGGGCCCGCTGGCACAGCGCCTGGACGGTCGTCGCCTCGTACCCGACGGTCCCGAACATCTCCAGCGCAGCCTCGATCAGCCGTTCGCGCGCCGGCGGATGGTCCGGGTCGCGCACCGGCTCCCCGCCGGCGGCGTCGGCCGGCACCGCCAGGGTGTCGTCACGCACCGAGGGGCCGTCCGGTGCTCCCGTCATCGCCGCAGCGGGTGCCGGCGCTCGTCGACGTGGCAGGAGTGTCGAATGCACACGGCAACAGCGTACGGCTCGGGCCTGCGGGCCGCTCGGATGGCGCCGCCCGGTCCCGGCCTCGACCCCTCCGGCGGGGTTCCTGCGCCACGGCGTTCACCCTCACGGGGTGACGACGGCCGCTGCCGGGGCGCGCATGGTGGGGATGCCGGCCCGTCAGGGCCGGACGGCCCCCGGGTCGACGTCGCGTCCAGGCCGGTGCCCGCCCCCGGGGCCTGCCGGCCGAAGTCCTTCGAGGAGGGACCATGTTGGGGTACACGTACCCGCTGTTGGGCATCTTCTGGACGATGCTGGTCATCGCCGGGTTCGTCGTCTGGATCTATCTCCTCATCGTGATCTTCGCCGACATCTTCCGCAGCCGTGACATGGGTGGGTTCGCCAAGGCCCTGTGGACCCTGGGCATCCTGGTCTTCCCGCTCGCCGGCGTCCTGCTGTACCTGGTCGCCCGTGGCGGCACCATGCGCGCGCGGGCCGAAATGGAGGCGCAGCGCCGGAACGCCGAGCTCGAGTCGTACATCCGTGACGTGGCGCGGACCGACGGCACGGCGGCCGCAGGGACCGGGGACGGGTCGACGGCGGAGCAGCTTGCCCGGCTGGCCGACCTCCGTGACCACGGCAAGATCAGCGACTCCGAGTACGAGCGGGGGAAGGCGAAGATCCTCGCGTGATCCCACGGGCGGGCGGCTGCCCGGGCGTCGGCGCGGGCGGTGGTGGGCGACCGTCCCGCAGCGCTGCTGCGATGGCGGCGCGGGGACGGTCCCGTGCCGAGCCGCGGCCCGCGAGCGGGGACGGTCCCGTGCGGCGACCGCTGCCGTCAGCGGCGACCGGAGGCGGCCCCGCGACGCGGTCCAGCCGAACGAGCGGGGGGCTGGGTGTTCCGCCGCTAGCGGCAGATGGCGTCGTGCGGTTCAGCCGATCGGGCGGGGGGGCAGGAGGTCGAGCGCTCGTGCCCGGTGCACGGCGCCGGAACGTCCGCTGACGCCGAGCTTGCGGTAGATCGTCTTCAGGTGCGTCTTGACGGTGTTCACGCTCACGCACAGCTCCGCCGCCAGCTCCGGGTTGGACAGCTCGGTGGGGAGCAGCCGCAGGACCTGGTGCTCGCGGGTGCTGAGGGGCTCGAGCGGGCGGTGGGCCCGCGACCGCCGGAGCCGGTCGACCGCGGGTGCCAGGACGGGCGGGGCGCCGGGCCCGCCGACGGACAGCAGGCGGTCGACGTCGGGCGCGCCGGCCACGAGCGACCCGACGAGGCCATGCTCGGTGGCGAGGTCGACGGCGTTCGCCAGCGCCCGGTCGGCGCGGGCCCGCGTGTCGGCTGCGGCGGCTTGCAGCACCAGGCCCTGCAGGGCTCGTGCCGGCAGCCGCCCGGCCAGCGCGCCGAGGTCGGCTCGCTCGAGCGCGGCGCGTGCGCCACGGCGGTCGCCGCGCTGCAGGCTCACCCGTGCGTCGGCCACGGCCCGGCCGGCGGGGTCGCTCACGTGGCGTGCTGCCCTGGCGGCGGCCGTGGCGTCGGCGGCCGCGCACGCGCTGGCGACCTCGACCTCCGCCAGGCACGACCGGAGCCCCGGCGAGAGCCCGTCGGTGACCTCCGCCCGCCGGACCGCGGCGCCGACCGCCTGCAGGGCGTGCAGCGGCCGACCGGCGCGCCGGGCGATGTCGGCGGCGACGGCGTCGGCGGCGACGACCGGGGTCGTGTTGGCGTCGAACCCCGCGCAGGCTCGCCGGGCCCGCGCGGCCAGCGCGTCGGCAGCGGCGAGGTCGCCGCGCTCGGCTGCCTCGACGGCAGCGGCGCGCAGCACGTGGCTGGCAGCGCTGCCGCTGGCGTGCCCGGCGCCGTCGATCGCCTGGAGGCAGCTGTGCAGGGCGGGGGCGGCCGCGGCCACGTCGCCGCGCAGGACGTCGACCACCGCCTGCAGGCCGGATCGGCAGCCGGGAGGCGTCCCGCGTGCCAGCCCGCGCTCGCGACCCCAGCGCCACTGCGCGTCCGCCGTGTCCCAGTCCCCGACGATGGCGGCGCCCAGCGGGATCTCGGCCCACAGGGCGGCAACGGGCGGGCGCGGCACCGTGCCGGGTGCGCAGCGGCGAGCGGCGCGCAGCGCGTGGCCGGCGCTCGCGCTGTCGCCCAGCAGCGCCAGGCACG
>JAJZYI010000041.1 GCA_021798135.1 Actinomycetes bacterium
TCAGCTTCGACCGCATGTCCTGAGCCCTCGACCAGACCAGCTCCCCCACCACTGCCCCTGCCGGCTGGAGCCGTGGTGGCCTCGCCTCGTCGAGCGGGCTCGCGGTCGGTCCCGGCACCGAGGCGACGGCCCGGTGCCGCGCCTGGCCAACGTACTGGTGAAGGCGCACGCTTCGCCCTGGTGAGTGGCAGCACCGACGAGGTTCGAACCCGTGTCTCCACCTCGAGAGCGAGGCTGGGCACGATCCCCGCTGCTCCCGGGCGGGGCTTCCACACGCCGCCGACCAGGAGGTTCGCGACGTCGGGTCATGGCGCCATGGTGCAACGAACCGCGACGTCGGGTCATGGCGCCATGGTGCAACGAACCGCGCCGTCGGTCCAGGTCCGGGGACTCTTCCGAGGCCCGCTGACACCGGTTTCAGGCCGGCGCCGGGTGGCTGTCACAGCGCCTCGGTAGCGTTCCGGCAGGCGTTCGACACGAAAGGCGGGCACCATGTGGCTCTTCACCCCCGAGGGGTTCTACAGCGTCGTGACGGCGGAGGAGCTCGGGCATCCGCTGCAGGTGCGGGCGCGCTGCGCGGAGGACCTCGACCGGCTGCGCCTCACCTACCTCCCCGAGCTCGGGCCCACCGTCGCCATCCCCCACCGGGACTACCCGTGGCGGGCGTTCACCACCCGGCAGCATCTGGCTGCAGGTCTGGCCCGGATCGCCGAGACGCTCGACTACGACAACTTCAAGGATGCGGTGGCCGCCCGGCTCAGCGCCGGGAGGGCGCACGTGTACCACGCCGTGTGGGCCGACTGCCGGAAGATCCCCGGGCACGAGGCAGCGGCGACGGGCCCTGCCTTGGCCGCGGGCCCGCACCCCTCGACAGCCGCGGATGTCGGCTATCTCCAGCGCGACCTCCACGCCGAAGGCGTCTGGCCGGCGGCGAAGCGGCCTCGCTACGGCGGGGTCGTGTTCGACGCCGAGGGGCGCGTCCTGCTGCGCGAGCCGGCGGGGCACTACGACGGCTACCACTGGACGTTCCCGAAGGGCGAGGCCGACCCGGGCGAGCACCCCGCGGCGGCCGCCCTGCGCGAGACGCTCGAGGAGACCGGCTGCCGGGCGGCGATCGTGGGGCACCTTCCCGACGGGTTCACCGGGGGCCTCACCGGCTCGACGAACTTCTACTACCTGATGCGCGCCACCGACGACGCTCTCGACGACGCCGCGGTGGCTGCCAACGGCGAGACGTGGGCCGTGCGCTGGGCGACGCAGGACGAAGCCAGCCAGCTGATCTGCCAGTCCACCAACACCGGAGGGAGGGACCGCGACCTCCGGACCCTGGCCGCCGCCTACCGGGCGTTCCAGGGCTCCGGCGCCGCTGACACACCCTCGGGGTAGGGTCGAGACGTCTCATCAAGAGGACCCGAGAGGCCCGGCTCGCTGACGGTCCGCCAACCAGCCGCACAGGCACGGTGGCACTGCCGGGACCGATGAGGAGGTGCACCATGACCCACCCGGCGACCCACGCACGCCGTCACGGCGGCGCGCACGCCCGCCCTGCGCTCGACGCCTGGCTCCAGGACGCCGAACGGCTGCTGGCCGACCAGCACGATCACTCCATCTCCCCCTCGCTCGTGCCGCTCGCCGGGGCGGCCGAACGCAGCGCTTCGGTGCCGTTGCGCCGCCTGGCCGCCGGGCTCCCCGACCTGCTCGATCGCCTCGCCTCCGACCCCGGCCGGTGGATCGTCATCCTGGAGGTCGGGCCGCCGGCCGCCAACCGCTTCGTCCAGTACCTCGCCTACGAGGACGGCTCCCTGGCGGTCGAGGCGGTGTCCAACCGGTACCTCGCCGCGCCACACCGCCACGGCGAGCGCACCCACCGGGTCCTCCGCGGCCTGGGGTGGCAGCCGCCGTCGAGGAAGAAGCCGAACTGGTGGTCCGTGCAGGCGACGATGGTGCCCGACGTCGAAGGCGCCGCCCGCCTCGGCGTCGCCACCCTCCGCTCGGCCTTCGGCGCCGGCGAGGACGACCGCGTCAGGATCCGACTGTTCAGCTCCCCGCGCCGTGGCGGCACGCCGCTCAGCCCGACAGGCTGATGGGGTGACGAGGGCCCTGCAACCGCCCACGACGACGCCGGCTGCTGCGGCCTTCAGATGGCAGGGCTCTGTGCGGTCAGCCAGCGGCGCAGGAACGGGTCGGCGACGTGCCAGGTGCTACCTCGGCGGGTGACGAGCTCCCGGTTGTCGAGGACGCGCAGGGCGGTCGTGACGGCGTTGGCGTTGGCGACGTGAACGGCGTCGAGGAAGCCCTTGGCGTAGACGGAGGCGGTGGGCGTGCGGGCGAGGGTGCGGAGGATCCGCTGCTGGGCCGGGGCGCCGCCGAGATCCTCGTACTGCTGGGCGTAGACGGCGGACTGGCGTTCGACGACGGTGTCGAAGCCGGCGGCGACGTGGGCGGGGGTGATGGTGGCGGCGTCGGCGGCGTCGGCGGCCTCGAGCGCTGCCTGGGCGAGCTGCTGGACGTAGTTGGGGACGGTGCCGGCCTGGGCGTAGATCTCCCGGGCGACCGGCTTCGGGAGGGTCTTGCCGGCGCTCCTCGCCCGGCGTTGCAGGTAGCCGGCCATGGGGTCTTCGGGCACGACGTCGAGGACGACGCGCTCCCCCATGCCGTGCAGTGGGGCGCCGCTGCCCTTGGTGAGCTGCTCCATGATCGCCAGGTGGGAGCCGGAGAACACCAGGCTGGTCCGGCGGGCGGCGTCGGCGAGGGCCTTGAAGGCTCCGCCGACGCCGCGGCGGCCGATCCCGGCGACGACCTGGAACTCGTCGAAGACGAGGACGGCGGACCGCCGTACCGACGCCCGCTCGAGGAGGGCGACGGCGTCGGTGATGACGTCGACCCAGGAGGTACCGACGACGGCGGGGTCGAGCCCGAGGCTGACCGCTCCGTCCGGCCCCACCGACACCTTCGGGGTGATCCGCAGGTGGCGGAGGGCGTCTTCGAGGGAGTGGCGCCGCCGGGCGACAGGGCCGAGGACGCTGCGGACGACCGCTTGGAGGATGATCGACGCCAGCTCCACCTCGGTGGTGGCGAGGAGCAGGTTCGCATAGGCGCTGTGGACCCCGTCGCGTTCGAGGATGTCGGCCGCCTGTAGCAGCAGGGAGGTCTTGCCGTAGCGGCGCGGCGACAGCACGATGAGGTGGATGCCGGCACGCATCCGGCTGCACAGCACGTCCAGTTCGGCTTCGCGGTCGCAGAACCACGGCCGGTAGACCGGGGCGCCGAAGCGGTAGGGGACCGGGCGTTCCATCAGCCGCTATTATAGAAGTCGCTGTAACGGCGTTCGGAGGCGAGCGCCGTTCGCGCAGAACGGCCCGGTCTGCACGTCGAGCAGGTGCAGGCGCTCGAGCCCCGAGCGTGCCGCTGGCCGGTGGGCCGGCCTCGGCTGCGCACGCGGCTGGGTTGTGGGAGCGGTCAGGGATGCGGGCGCCGACGACCGGCGGTACCGGCGACGCCCACAGCAGCCACGAGGGAGACGATCGCCCACGGTGTCCTCCCCGCTGCGGCCAGGACCGCCGCCGCCGCCACCCGCGCTGCCGCCAGCAGCGCCCATTCCCGGGCAGTGGCGGGTGCGTCGTCGTCGGGGTCGTCGAGGAGGCCGATCTGCTCTCCCAGCCAGCGCGCAGCGATGTGGACCCACCGCCGGGCGGCCCCGCTTCGGGAGGTGGATCCCGTCATGTCGGGCCGTCCGCCGCTGGCGCGCATCGGAAGCCGGTTGGCCGATACGCAGGTTGCCGTTCACCGCGGCGAGCGCCAAGCGCCCGGCGACGAGCAACCCGTAGGTGGCGGCGAAGCCGAGGGCGGGAACGGCCGGCACCAGGTGGTGCAGCACCCCGACGCCGATCATCACCGGGCCGGCGGCGGCCAGGGCGCAGCGCAGCGCCATGACGACCGCCTCGACGACGCCCACGGCCATCATCGCCGCTCTCGTTGGCGATCCCCAGGCATCGCCACAGGTCGGTGGCATCTCACGCCTCGTCGCGCACGGTGCGGGCGGCGGCGGCCTTCAGCATGAGCATGCCGGCTGCGTCGGGGAGCACCACGGTGGCGTTGCGGCTGGTGCTGTCGCCGAGGGTGAGGGTGGCGTCGACGGTGACCGGTGACTGCAGAGAGGCTTCGGCCAGGCCTGGCACCTCGGTGGTGACGACATCGGCGACCTTCTCGGTGTGCAGTGCGCTCGAGGTGCACGCTGGGATGAGGAGATCGACGGCCGCCGTACGTACGTCGTCGATGGGACGTTCCCAGCGGTTGCCGAGGGCCTTGCGACATCCCATGGCTTCGATGGCACGAACGAGCTGGCCGTCGTGAAGGACCTGCGGTGGCACGCCGTGGTCGGCATCTGCCGTCTGGCGAGATGGAAGGTCAAGCCCCGTCGCCGGACGTGCACCATGGCGGCGACGCCGCCGAGGAGCCGGTGTTCGTCCATCCCGGCAGCGCTGACCGCGTCCGCCACGTCGGCGATGGCGGTGTAGCCGCCGTCGTCGACGACGTCCACCGACAACAGGGCCACCCGCGTGGCGATCACGGGCTGCCCGCGGCTCGGGGAGTCGCGGTGGCCGCCGGCCAGTTCCGCAGCGCGAGTCGTTCCCTGTAGTCGACGAGACGTTCGGCCGCCTCTGCGCGGTCTTCACCGCCGAGGTGACACAGGTCCCAGATCTGCTGCCAGATCTGCTGCAGCGGGTGGGCGGGTGGCGGGGTGTCGGCCGGCGTCAGGGGCCACGGTTCGAGCAGGGAGCGGTCGGCAACGTGGCCAACGACGAGGGTCGCTTCACCGGGGCGGCCGCTGGGACGAAATCGGCCGACGACAGGTCGACGGGCAGGCTGCTGTAGAGGACGGTGACGGTGGAGGCGCGCCAGGGAGCGAGCCGGGTCGGGGCCTGGCCCGCCGACACGACGAGGGACATGTGCGCGGCACGGCCGGCGGCGGCAGCAACCTGGGTGCTTGGGGGTCGAGGCCGTACCAGTGCATCTCGGAGAGCACCCTGGGCCGGTGGTTCTCGACGTACAGCTCGACGAGGCGGCCACGGTCGCCGGGCTGCGGTAGACCCGTCGTGACCCCATGGGCGGCCAGCATCCGAAGGGTTTGGGACACCCCGGGCTGAGTGATCTTCAGCATCCGAGCCAGCCGTCCCTGGGTAGGGGTCTCGGCTGCAGGCCAGGCGAGCAGGTAGCGCACGACCGCCGAGGTCGCCTGCCCCCAGGACCGGGCACCCTGGCGTCGCTCCACCGACCGAGTACAACGGTACGACATAGTCCTATGAAAGCGTCTTGTGGGGCCGAGCGCCGGGTGCGCGCAACGCGTGCCAGGCCGTCCCCCGGCGTCGACCCGGCACTGGTTGGCGCTCACGGGTTCGCCCTGGCCGCAGCGATGATGGTGTGGCGGACGTCCTCCTCGTACACGGCGACGCGTCGTTCGGACATCGCCTGGCCGAGCTGGGGATCCCACGGCGTTGCCGGTACCACCGAGAAGGCCGCATCACCTGGACGGGCGGCGGACAGGTAGTCAGCGGCCGTCATGCGCCAGGGGACCGTGCCGGCGCGCTGCTGCAGCCAGGCGGTGATGGCGAGGCCGGCGGGATCGAAGTCGGCGTGCTGGTACAAGGTGGTGCCGGCAGCGCCCAGTTGGCGCAACAGGGTGAGGACAGCCACGGTGGGCTGCCCGGAGCTGCAGATCAGGGGCGGCCCGTCCCAGTGGGCGCCGGCGGCCTCGGCCAGGAGCGACGGGTTCTCGAGGACGAACACCGGTCGGTCCGGCGGCAGTGGCGGCCGGGGCCAGCGGCGCAGGTTGGCCAGGGTCAGGGTGACGGGCTCCGACGCACCACGGGCGGCGTGGAGCCAGACCCCGAGGGGGCTGTCGTCGCCGGGGAGGCCGAGGGACGCCACCGTCGACGAGAGCGGGTCGGGGGCGACGCCCACGGACTCCCACAGGAGCCTGGCGTCCTCGGCGTTGGCGGGCCTGGCCTGGCCGGTGGCCACGGCGACGGCGTCGAGCACGGTGGCGGCGAGCGGGCGCCCACGGTCGAGGCCGTGGGGGCCGCCGGCCTCGTCGGCGGCGAGCGACGCCAGGGGCAGGCCGTCGGCGGGCAGGCGCCGCAGGACGGCCAGTGCCTGCTCGAGCTGCCGGCGACGGCGCTCGACGCCGCCCCGGGGGCCGCGTACCCGTTGCGCGGCCACCCACTCGTCGAGGGGCCCGCCGAGGGTGACGCCAGCCGCCTCTTCGGCGAACCACGACCACAGCGCGGCCTGGCGTTCCCGGTCGGCCCGTCGCCTGGCCGCCGGCTGGGGGAGCGGCCCGGTGACGGACTCGACGGCGTGACGCAAGGCGTCGACGTCGGGCAGTCCGAGGGCGACGAGCAGCCGGGCGACGCCCAGCCGGCGGCCGTTCCCTGGGACCCGGTCGAGCCCGAGCAGGTCGGCGACAGCCGGGCGGCAGGCGTCGGGGACGGCGACCGTGACCGGGACCTGCCCGTCGGCGAGCCGCCGGGCGAGCTCGTCGGCCAGCGGGCGGAGGGCGGGGCGAGCGAGGGCGGTCACGCCGCCGTGGTACCGGGGTCGACGTGGCGTTGGTGGCCGTCCCAGGTGAAGCGTGTGGAGGTCACGGGTTCGTCGGGGCGCCCGGGGTGCAGGTGGTGGATGGCGATGCCGTCGAGTGTGGCGTACTGGCACCACTCGTGGTCGCTGGTGAAGACGGCGTCGAGGTCCCAGGCGGTGAAGGTGCCGAAGAGCTGGGCCCGGTTGGCGGTGTCGACACCGGCGAACAGCTCGTCGAGCAGGATCAGGCGTGGGCAGGTCGAGGGGCCGCCGTCGGTGTCGGCGTAGTGGGCGGCCACCGAGGCGATCATCGGCAGGTGCAGCGCCATCGAGCGCTCGCCGGTGGACAGGCGCTGCAGCCGCCGGGGGGTGGCCGGCTGGTACCCGTCCCAGTCGCGGTGGGCGATCTGCAGGGTGAATCGGTGCCAGCGGCGGTAGTCGAGCGTCTCGCGCAGGCGCGCCTCCCACGGGGCGTTGCCCTCGAGCTCGGCGCGCGCCTGGTCCACCCGGGCGCGAACGAAGTCCTGCAGCGACGCACGCTCGGTGTCGGCTAGGTCGGCGGGGTCGCGCAGCAGCAGGGCGCGGGCCGCCTTGACGGCGTCGAGCTGGTCGGGGTCGACCCCCCAGTGGAGCCGGACACGGACGCCGGCGGCGGCGGTGCGCACGGCGTCGAGCTGCTGGTTGATGGAGTCCACCAGGGCGTTGGCCTGGCGGATGCGGTCCGCCAGGGCCCGGCGGACGCTGCCAGCCAGGGTCTGCTCGAACAGGCGCTCCTCATCGTCGGCCAGCTCGGCCCGGCCGCGCGCGAGCTCGCCAGCCAGTGCGTCCGCCAGCTCGCCGACGCGCCGGCGCAGGCCTCCCACGGTGGTGCGCAAGGCCCACCAGTGGCCGACCAGCTCGCGGTCGACGTCGACGCGAGTGCCGAGCGCGGTGCGGGCCTGGTGGACCTGCTCCCGGACCCGTTCGGACAGCCGTTCGACGGCCTGCTCGGCGGTGTCGACGCCGCCATGGTCGGCCAGCGCGGCACGGGCGAAGGCGAGCACGGCGGAGACCCCGTCGAGCGCGGCGGGGGGATCGATGCCGGCGTCGGCAAGGAGGCCGTTGGCCACGTCGACCAGGTTCCGGTGGGCGGCGTCGCGGGCCGCCTCGGCCTGCTGGCGGGCATCGGCGGCATCCCGCACGACCTGGGACAGCTCCCCGACCCGCTGGCGCAGCCCGGGGATGCGGCCGCGCAGCTCATCGACGAGGCGGCCGGCGTCGGACCGCTCGGCCTGCAGCGCTTCGATCCGCTGCAGGACCTGGTGGTACTCGACGCCGACCGTCGCATCGAGGGCGGCGGCGCGCGCCTCGACCTGCCGGGCCTCGGCGCGGGCGGCGGCGTGGTCGGCGTCGGCCTGGTCGGCCCGTGCGGCGTCGGCGGCGGCCCGCTGCTCGGCACGGCCGAGCGCCATGGTGGCGGCGGCGGTCTCGCGCCGGCGCCGCGCCCAGGTCGTGGCGGCCGACTCGAGCCGGCGAAGCCCTTCGTCGACGGTGTCGAGCCCGGCCCGCTCGGCCGGCAGCCCGTGGCGGGCGCTGCACGAGGTGAGCGACCGCAGGGCGCCGCGCACGTCGTCCTCGGCCCGGCGGACCCGGTCTCGGGCGTCCTCGGCCCGGGCGTCGGCCTCGCCCAGGCGGATGGCAGCAGCGTGGGCCTCGCGGCGGGCGTCGTGGACCGGCGCGCCGCTCGGGGCGGCGCCGAGCTCGGCGCGCACGGCGGCGGCGTGCCGGTCGAGGTCCTCGCGCCGGCGCCAGACGCCTTGCCGCCGCTCGGCCGTGGCGGCCAGGGCGGCGTCGATGTCGGCCAGGTGGGCGCGGCGGTGGCGTTCGCGGGCGGGCGCGCCCAGGACGCGGGCGGGCCGGTCGGGACCGCGCCCGAGGGCGCTGCCCAGCCGGTAGGTGCCGTCCCGTCCGATCGCCACGTCGGGCACGTCGGGTGCCGGCACGGTGGCGCCGGCGAGGACGCTGTCGACGAGCGGGACGGCGGCGAGGACGGCGGCGACCGTGGCCTCGGCGACGTCGCCACCGCGGGCAGGGACCAGGAGTGCGTCGAGCGCCGTCTCCGACACCGCCGGCCGGGCGGTCAGCACCAGGTCGGCGCGGCCGTCGGCCAGGGTCACCGAGCCGTCCGGCCCGACCCAGGCGTCGAGCAGGCCGGCGCCGGTCAGCGCAGCTTCCACACGGTCGACCGCCACCGGGGTGGCACCGGCGACCGGGTCCACCAGCAGCCACAGTGGCGCACCGGCCAGGCCGTCGCGCCCGGTTCGCCACGGCGGGGCGTCCACCTCGGGGAGGGCGCTGTGCTCCCACCGGGCCCGCTCGTCGAGGAGGCCGCTGCGCTCGTGCTCGAGGGCCTCCTCCTCCACGTCGAGGTCCCGGCTGGTCACCGCGATCTGGCGCTCCAGGTCGGTCTGCAGCCCGGCCAGTGCCGCGGAGACGTGGTCGGGGTCGTCGGCCGGTCGCGGCAGGGCAGCCGCCACCAGGTCGGGCCCGATCACCGAGCAGCCCGACGCCCACCGATCGACGTCGGTGGCGTAGCGGGCGGCGGCGGCGTCGGCGTCGGCGTGCGCGCGGCGGTGGTCGTCGTGGCGGCGGCCGAGGTCGTCCTCCGCCGCTGCCGCCTGCTCCTCATGCAGCGACCGGCGGAGCACCGCCTGTTCGTGGTCGTGCAGCGCGGCGCGCACCTCGGCCAGCAGGGTGCGGCGGGCGCCCAGCCAGGCGGCGACCAGGCGCTCGCCGGCGTCGGCACCCTCGGCACCCTCGGCGTCGGCGACGACGGCGTCGGCGCCGACGGGCTGACCGGCAGCGCGCAGGTCACGCCCGGCATGCTCGAGGTTGGCGGTGGCGGCGTCGCTGTCGGCGGCGGCGGCGTCGCGCTCACGGGCGGCGGCGTCGCTGGCGGACCGGGCGGTCCCGGCGGCGACCAGCTGCCGGTCGGCGATCTCGCCCAGCCGGCGGGCCTGGGCGCGCAGGTCGGCGAGGGCGGCGCCGTCCCGGTAGGCGTCGGAGTCCTTGCACGCCTCGATGGCGACGCCGGCGTCGGCCACGCGTTGCTCGCCGACGCGCAGCTCGACGTCGACCCGGTCGGCCTGGGCGCTGACGTCGCGGAGCTCGTCGCGGGCCTTGCGCTCGGACCGGGTCACGTCGTCGCGGCGGGTCTCCGCCGAGGTCACCGCCGCGGCGCCGGCGACGACCACCGCAAGGGCGTAGTCCCGCTGGCGCCCGGCGAGCAGCCGCACCTCGCGCAGCTCGGCATCGAGTGCCTTGAGCTCGTCGCGGCGGCGGTCGAGGCGCTCGAAGCCCTCGGCGACGGCGGCGATGTCGTGCTCGTCGAGCGGCGGCAGGGCTTCGGAGAGGACGGTCGACAGCTGTTCGACGTTGACGAGCTGCTGGGAGAGCTTCTCCTTGCGCAGGGTGAGCAGGGCGCCGACGACCGAGGCGTAGCGGTCGGCGCCGAAGCCGGGGAAGAGCACCTCGCGCACCGCGGCCCGGTGCTGCTCGCCGCTGTCGTGGACCCTGCCGGTGTCGCCGATGGCCTCGACCAGGGCCTGGCGCGAAACGGGCACCCGGTTGACGTCCAGCAGGTGCAGGCCGTGACCGACGGCGAGGGTGGTGGTGAAGTAGTCCGGATCGGCCCGCCGGGTCGACTGCGACGCCCGGATCCGGGCGCCGACGGTGAAGACCTCGTCGCCCCGGCGGAACTCCACCCAGGCGAAGCCGGTGCGCGTCGCCTCGTCGGTCCCGGTCATCACGCGGTCGAACAGCCCGCCACGGGACTTGGCGGCGGACGTCAGCCGTGAGGGGGAGGCGTCGGCATCGAGCAGGAACGGCAACAGCAGTTCCAGGGCCAGGGACTTGCCCGACCCGTTGGGGCCGCGGAGCAGCAGCCGGCCGCGGTGGAAGGTGAAGATCTCGTCCCAGTAGCGCCAGACCGACACCAGCCCGGCGCGCGTCGGGCGCCACCGGTCGGGGGACGGCAGGCCCTTGACGGGGTCGGCGGTCACGGGACCTCCTCGAAGAGCGTGGGGCCGGAGACCACGGCAGGGGCGCTGCGGTACCGGGCAAGCGCCGGACGGGCGTGCACACCGCCCTCGTCGTCCCTCCGGGCGAGGCCGAGACCGACGAGGAGATCGACGGCCTGGCGGGCGAGGCCCTCGGGTCCTCGCTCTTCGCGCTGGCCACGCGCCCAGCCGGGGAACCGGTCGAGGACGTCCTGCACCGCACTGCGCAGCTCGCCGGCCGTCAGGTGGGCGAGGCGCCGCGACCCGTCGGGATCGATCGGCACCAGCCGATCGGCGAGGAGCAGGGCCAGCTGGTGGGCGTTGCCGGCGGGTGCCGGGAACGCCACGTCGGTGGCGATGGCCTCCGGATCGACGGCCAGGATCCCGTCGGCCCGCTCCTCGAGCTGCAGGCCGGCCTCGGCTGCCCGGTCCCGCAGCCACCGCCGGCCGCTGATGCTGGCGAGGTAGGCGGCCTCCACCTCGCCGAGGTCCTCGACGTTGACGACCGGGTCATCGAGCACACGGCGACCCAGCCGGTGGCGGGCCCAGCGGTTGCGCGCCTCTTCCCCCATCTCGGCACCGGGCTCCTCCCCGGCTCCGGTGCCGTACCGGGGCTCGTCGAGGAGCCGGTCGACGGCATCGTCGGTGCCAAGGGTGTCGGGCAGGGCGCTCGGCGCCGTCGCCGGCACCAGCAGCCGGTGCAGCCGGGCCGTGTCGGCGGACAGCAGGGCGTTGGCCCGGTCGCTGCCGACGTAGGCGTCGAGCTCGCCGGCGGACACCTCGAGCGCACCCCAGCCGATGAGGGCGCGCAGCGCGTCGACGAAGGCGGTGCGCTCCGCCTGGCGGCTGGTGTCGAGGCCGGCGTCCGCCGTGACCGCTCCGGCGAGCATGCCGACCGTGGTGACGGGATGCCGGACGAGCTCGGCGCACACCAGGCAGAGCAACTGGTAGCGCCGCCGGTCGAACGGGAGCCGTTCGCCGCGCGTCCGGCGCAGCGGCCGGGTGGGGTCCACGACCGCCGGCCGCTTGGCCAGGCGGGCGAAACCCGACGCGACGTCGACGGCGAGCGCCCAGCCGCAGGTCTGCTCGAAGTAGTCCGCCAGCCAGGTGCTGTGGCGCACCACCAGCCGGAAAGCGCCGGGATCGCTCCCGGCGGCAAGCAGCGGCTGGGCGAGCAGACGTCGCACGGCTTCGGAGCGCTCCGCCTGCAGGTGCTCGTGCAGGTGGGGAGACGGGCGCCGGGACGGTGCCGGCACGTCGGAACCCCCACGGTCGGGCGCGTGCGGGGCGGCGCCGTCAGGCACCGACACCCTCCGCCACGTGCAGCGTCCCGTCGTCGGCACCGTTCGCGTGGCCCAGCTCGTCGGTCAGGGTGATGGACACGAGCAGGTCGGGGCCGCGCAGCACCCCGTGATCGGTAGCGAGGACCGCCACCGCTCCGTCGGCGGGGGGACGCAGGACGACCTCGACCCTCCCGTCGGCGGAGAGGGTCCGCCTGGCACCGTCGGCGTCGAGCGGTGCCTGCAGGCCAGCGGCGAGCAGCTCGAGCAGCTCGGCGAAGGCCAACGGGTCGAGGTGGCCGAACCGGGAGAGCGCCACGGTGCCGCCCGTGGCGAGAGCGGCGCGCAGCTGGTGGTGGGAGGCGAGCTGCGCCGACTGCGCCCGTTGACGAGCGGCACGCAGCAGCGCGGGATCGCCGACCGGGCGGGACCGCCCACGGTTCGTCAACGTGCCCGTGGTCCGCAGGGCGGGCGCTACCTCCACCGGCTCGACGTCGGCCCACGTCAGCGACAGCGCCCGTTCCCGACCGTCGATGCTGGGGAGGTGGGCGTGGCGCGCCGGCCACAGGCCGAAGGCAGAAGCGAAGAGGCGGTGGGCCTCCTCCTCGCCGGGGGCGGCGGCGAACCACGCCGCCAGGCGCCGGAAGTCGTGCCCGATGGAGGCGGACCGCCGGCGGCTGTCCCAGCGGCGCTCGAGGACGCGAAGCAGCTCGATGATGGCCGTGCGAGCCGTCTCGAGCAGGCCGGCGATGCGGGGCACGGACCCGTCTTCCGGCGCGAACCACGCCTGCAGAGCCCGCCAGCGGCGCTGGCGCTCGGCCAGCCACGCCGGCCCGGGGTCGTCGCCGGCCACCGGAGCGAGGTTGGCGCCAGCGAGCGCCCGATCGAACACCGTCGCCAGCCCGGCGGCCTGCACCCTGGCGATGCCCGTCGCCAGGCGGCGCTGCGGCCGCTCGACCCCGTGCACGTACTCCTCGAGGTAGGCAACCGTCCGTCGCTTGACGTCGGCGAAGACGTCGTCGTCGACCCCGTCCTCGCGCAGCAGCCGCTGCAGGTGGCCGTTGAACTGCCGGACGCTGACGACCAGGCTCTCGTGGCCGTGCTCGATCTGGGCGAGCTGCAGGTGGACCTTGGCGTCGTCCGGACCCCGCGGCTGCTCGGCCAGCTCGGCGAGGGCAGCCAGGCCGTCGCCGATGGCGTCGAGCACGGCCGTCTGCAGCCCGACGGCGTGACGCAGGGCGTCGACGGCTCGCAGCACCCCGACGACGGCGGCCTCGCCCTTGGGGGTCAGCGCCCACAGCAGGTTCCTGCGCTCGAACTCCTCGGGCGTGGCGAAGCGCGCCCCGTGGTCCTGGGTGGCCTCGAGGAGCCGCCAGCCGGTCAGGGCGGCCAGCGCCCGCTGCAGGGCGTCGTCGTCCGTAGGCTCGTCCCAGCCGGCGCGCGCCAGCGCCCCCCGCACCTGGTCGAGGTTGAGGGCCGGTGCCAGCACCGCAGACTCCTCGAACGCCGCCATGATCGCCACGTGCAGCGCGTTGAGTTCGGTGGTGGTGAACCGGAACAGGTCCGGGTCGATCGAGCGCCACGGCCGGGGCTGCGCCACGGCACGACTGTAGGACCCGCCTGTGACGAGTTCCACCGCTGTGGTTCCGGACCGAGCGCCGGGGCCCCTTGTCCGGAAGGACAGGTGGCCGTACAATGGACGTACACCTGTGGAGTGGAGATCACGATGGAGACTGCCTCTAGGAGACGCAGCCGCAGGTTGGAGCTGCGCACCACACCCGAGGAGCGGGAGCTGCTCGATCGCGCCGTGGCCGCGACCGGCACCGACCTGACCGACTTCGTGGTCTCTCAGGCATCCGACGCGGCCCGCCGGGTGCTGGCCGACCGTGACCGCTTCGTGCTGGACCCCGAGGCGGCCCGGGCCTGGGAGGAGATCAACTCGCGTCCGGCCAGGGACCTCCCCGGGCTCCGACGCCTCATGGAGCGACCGTCGCCGTTCGAGGAGTGAGCGGCGCGTACCGGCCGCCCGAACCGCTCGACGAGCGGCACAGTCTGGTCCGGTTCACGTGCAGATCCTCCGAGCAGAGCGACTGGCTTCGCCGCATCGCCCGCCAATCCGCCTCGACCGGCACCACCAAGGTGTTCGTGGTCACCCAGCCGGGCCACGACGAGGTCGTTGCCTCCTACGCCTGGTGCATGGCCCAGGTGCACAACTCCGACGCTTCGCAGCGGCTTCGCAGGGGTGGAGGCCGCTATCCGCAACCGGTAGCCCTCCTCGCCCGCCTCGGAGTGCACGTCGACCACGAGGGGCGAGGGCTCGGCGCGGCGCTCCTCCGCGACGTCTTGGCTCGGCTCTCGGAGCTGTCCGAAGACATCGGCTGTCGGGGCCTCCTCGTGCACGCCGAGTCCGCCCAAGCTCGCGGCTTCTACCTGCACCTGCTGCCCGAGCTCGAGCCGAGCCCCACCGATGACCTCCACCTCGTTCTGCTCATGAAGGACGTGCGGCGCACCCTTGGCTCGTGATCGCCACATCCGGCTCTGTCCGTACCAGGTGGCGTCCGGTCCGCGGTGTAAATCGACGACGGGCGTAGGTTCCTCTCGAAGCCTGGAAGCAGAGAAAGGAACCCACGCCCGTGTCCCCACGAGTATCACCGATCGAGCGCGTCCGCGCCGAGATTGACGACCTGTTCGGTTCCGAGCGCGAGCTGGGCGAGGTGTTGGAGGAGGTGGCTCGGC
>JAJZYI010000042.1 GCA_021798135.1 Actinomycetes bacterium
GGCTCCTGCGCCGGGCGACGTGCGGGCGCCGGCGGCTGCGGCACCGGGCGAGGGGTGGGCACCGGCGGCTGCGGCACCGGTCGGCGGGCGGCTGGCGACGGGCGCAGCGGCAGCGGGGCGCGGTCCCCGGCTGGTCGTGCGCGACCTGGACGTCTCCATCGGCGGCACGCCGATCGTCACCGGCATCGACATGGACGTGGGCCCGGGCCAGGTGGTGGCGCTGCTCGGCACCAACGGCGCCGGCAAGTCGACGACCCTGCGAGCGCTGGCGGGGTCGCTGGCGTCGCGGCGCGGTGCCGTCGTGGTCGACGGCACGGACGTCACCGGCCTGCCGGTCGACCGGAGAGTGGGTCGCGGCGTCGTCCTCGTCCCGGGCGGGCGGGGCGTGTTCCCGTCGCTCACCGTCGCCGAGAACCTGCGGCTCGCCGGCTGGACCGCCCGTCGGAGGCCTGGCGGCCGGGCCGAGTTGGCCGAGTCGGCAGCGACCGTGGCGCGGCTCTTCCCCCGCCTGTCCGAGCGGTCCTCGGTGGCGGCGGGGATGCTGTCGGGCGGCGAGCAGCAGATGCTGGCGCTCGCCCTGGGCCTGTTGTGCGGCCCGTCGGTCCTGCTGGTCGACGAGCTCTCGCTCGGCCTTGCGCCGACGGTGGTGGCCGAGCTGCTCCGCGTCGTCGCGGCGCTGGCCAGCTCGGGGGTGGCTGTGGTGCTGGTGGAGCAGTCGGTGAACATCGCCGCCGCCGTCGCGGACCAGGCCGTCTTCGTGGAGCGCGGGCGGGTCCGGTTCCGCGGGCCCACCGCCGAGCTGCGGAGCCGGTCGGACCTGGTCCGGTCCGTGTTCCTCGGGAGCGGTGCGGGCGGCGAGGCGGTCGCCGCTGCCCGGCCCTCCGGGGCGCGTGCCCCCGTGCCGGCGGTCGCCGCTGCCCGGCCCTCCGGGGCGCGTGCCCCCGTGCCGGGGGGCGCCGGGTCGAGCGGCGAGCCCGTGCCCCGGTCCGCCGGGCCGCCGGCGCTCGAGCTGCGCGAGGTGTCGCGCGGCTTCGGCGGTGTGGCCGCCGTCCGAACGGTGTCGCTGGCCGCCGGCACCGGGGAGATCGTCGGGCTCATCGGTGCGAACGGGGCCGGCAAGACGACGCTGCTCGACCTGGCGTCCGGGTTCGTCGCGCCCGAGCACGGCACGGTCCTGCTGGGCGGCAGGGACGTGACCCGGATGCCCCCCGCCGCGCGCGCCCGCCAGGGTCTCGGGCGAGTCTTCCAGGACGCCCGCCTGTTCCCGTCGCTGACCGTCACCGAGGCGGTGGCGGGCGCGCTCGAGCGCCGCGTGCCGGTGCGCGACCCGTTCCTCAGCCTGTGGTGGACGGCGGCGGTACGGTTCTCCGAGGAGGAGGTCGCCGCCCTGGCCGACGGCGCGATAGCTGCCATGGGCCTCGACCCCGTGCGCGACCGGCTGGTCTCCGAGCTGTCGACGGGAACCCGGAGGATCGTGGAGCTGGCGTGCGCCGGCGTGCACCGGCCCGACGTCCTGCTGCTCGACGAGCCGAGCGCCGGCCTGGCCCAGCGCGAGTGCGAGGCCCTGGCCGCCCGCCTGCTCCGCCTGCGGGACGACACCGGCGCGTCCTTCGTGGTGGTCGAGCACGACGTCCCGTTCCTGGCATCGATCGCGGACCGGCTGGTCTGCATGCACCTGGGTGAGGTGGTGGCGTCAGGTCGGCCGGCCGACGTGCTGGCCGACCCGGTGGTGCTCCAGGCCTACCTCGGCACCGACGCGGTGGCCGTCGGCCGCTCCGGCCCGGCGCCCGCCGTGCGTTGAAGGGGCGTGCGCGGTCAGGAGCCGATCAGCGGGACCCGGACGCTGCCCTGCTCGTCCGGCGCCGGGCCCGGCCGGCGCTCCCAGGTCTCGAGGCAGCTGTCCGAGCAGAACAGCACCAGGCGGCCCACCTTGTCCCGGCGGGTGGCGACCGCCGTCCCGACGGTGAGCGGGATGCCGCAGATCGGGTCGGGCTGGGCCGTGCCGTCGACCGGGCGCAGTCCCAGGCTCGCCACGGTGAGGGGCTCGTCCAGGCCCCGCAGCGACACCTGGGCGTCGGCCAGCACGGCGCCCCACGGTGGCAGGTGCTCCAGGGTCACCGGCGTCGCCAGCACCTGGTTGGGCGCGGCGATGTCGCACAGCCGGGAGGCGACGTTCACGGCATGGCCGATGTAGTCGTCGCCCTCCAGGAGGATGACGGCGCCTGACGTCACCCCGCAGGTGACGTCGATCATCATCGGCGACGCCACCACCGATCGCTGCAGCTCGAGCACGCTGGCCAGCACGGGCTCCGTCTCGACGCCGACGAGCATGGCCCCGTCGCCCAGCCACTTCGCGATGCGGATGCCGCGCCGCGAGCAGATCCCGCGGACGAGCGCCCGGAACTCGCTCACCAGCTGCACGGCGCGCTCGTCCCCCTCGCCGGCGGTGAGCGCCGAGAACCCCGACAGGTCGATGAAGCTGAACGTCCGCTGGACCCGCACCCCGAGATCGTCCCACGCGGGCGGGCCGTGGGCGAGCCGCGCGGCCGCGATCCGTCCGGCCGCGCGGCCGCCGATCTCACCGAGCTCGCCGGGGCGCGATGCCGCGGTGCGCCGGGGCGCGATGCCGCGGTGCGCCGGGAAGCCGGGTGGCGCCGCCCGGTCAGCTCGCCTGGTCGGTGGCCGGCAGCGCGGCCAGGTGCCGCCGGACCCGGCCGGTGCGGCCGGCAGGCGCATCGGGCGCCATGGCGCGCCAGCGGCTGGTGACCTCGTCGCGGAAGGCCCGGCCGTCGGCCAGGTACCGCAGGACGTCGGCCTGGCCCTGCGGGCGCGGCAGCATCCACGAGTGCCCCCCCGGCACCCACACCACCCGCCGCTGGGTCAGCGAGCCGAGCTCCGCCGCCGTCGCCGGCGGCACGACCCGGTCGAAGCAGCCCCACACCGGCAGGATCGGCATCCCGGTGCCGGCGACCCGGGCCACCGTGTCGCGCAGGTCGAGGCGCAGCAGCATGGACGCGATCGGGACGAGCCGACCGGTCACGAGCAGGTTGCGCCTGGCGTCGGGCAGGGTCATGCGCATGGTGGAGCCGGGTCGCCTGCCGACGAGCAGGTCGGGGAAGTCGAGGACGACGGCGGCCACCAGGTCGGCGATGCCGGCGAGGTCGGGAGCGACCGGCGCGACCATGCCGACGACCGGCCCGTGCCGCGACCGCCACGCGGGCGTGGCGACGCCAGCTCGGTAGATCACGCCGAGCACCCGTTCGGGCTCGCTGTCGGCCAGCGCCATGGCCACGGCGCCGCCCATGGAATGGCCCAGGACCACGCACGGGCCGGCGCCGACGTGGTCCAGCACCTCGGAGACGGCTGCGGCGAGCTGGCCGATCCCCACGCTGGGCCCGGGAAGGGGGTCGCTGCCGGCGAACCCGGGCAGGCAGGGGTTGACGACCCGCCAGCCGAAGCGCTCGGCCAGGTCGGCGCTCTCGCGCCAGTACATCGTTCCTCCGGCGAAGTAGCCGTGGATGTTGACCGCCCAGATCGGCGGCGAGCCGGGCCCGTCGGGACCCGAGGCGGCGGTGTTGTCCGACACGGCGAAGTTCACGCGCCGCCCGGTGACGTGCATCTGCCCGGGGACCATGCGTACCGCCCGCCGGGCCCCGCGGCCGCGGTGGCGGGTCCCTGACCCGCGTTCCGGCCGAGCTGACGTCGCCATGCCTCCGAGGCTAGCGGAGCGTCACTGCGGCGTTGCTGCACGTGACCCCTGGTGGGAGCGGCGTTCCGCGCCTGCAGGCGATGACGCTGTGCCCGCCCGGTCGCGCCCGGCGCGTGCGAAACCCCGGCTGCGTGCTTCGGCGCCGCAGGGCGGGCTGCGTGCGGTGACGGCGTGCCGTCAACCCCTCGGGGTCATGAGGGCTGGTCGGACCCGGCGGTCGCCAGACCTGCCGCCCGCCGGAGCGCGGCGGCCGCCTCGTCGACCATGGAGCGCACGAGGTCGGCGGCGGGCCGCAGAGCGGCGATCGCACCGACGCCCTGGCCGGCCGGGTAGCCCTCGCGGTCGGGGTCCACCCCCGGGGTGGCGTCGTCGCCGCCCAGGTGGAAGGCCTGGTCGCCGAAGGAGCGGACGAGCTGGTCGGGGAAGCGGGCGAGCTCCTCGGGGTGCTGCTCGAAGTGGTCGGTGTAGGCGTTGCGCAGCACGCGCATCGTCTTGCCCGAGTATGCCCGGCTGACCACGGTGCCGTCCTCGGCGCTGGCCAGCAGGCGGTCCTTGTAGCCGGTGACTGCCCGGGCCTCGGGCGTGGCGATGAAGCGGGTGCCGACCCACACGCCGTCGGCACCGAGGGCGAGCGCCGCGGCCAGCCCTCGACCGTCGGCGATGCCGCCGGCGGCGACGACGGGCACCCGGTCGCCCACGGCGTCGACGACCTGGGGCACCAGCGGCAGGGTGGCGACGCTCCCCGTGTGGCCGCCAGCCTCGGTGCCCTGGGCGACGACGATGTCGCAGCCGGCGTCGGCGGCCCGCCGGGCGTGGTCCACCTTGCCGCACATGTTGACCACCAGCACGCCGTGCGCGTGGCAGAGGTCGACGACGCCGCCGGGGACGCCCAGGCCGGCGACGAACACCGACGCGCCGCCGGCGATCACGGCCTCGACCTGCGCCGTGAGGTCGCCCGGCATGGCGGTGAGCAGGTCGACGCCGAAGGGCCGGTCGGTGAGGGAGCGGACGGCTGCCATCTCCTGCACCATCTCGGGCGTCGACATGGTCGACGCGCCGAGGCACCCGAAGCCTCCGGCGGCGGAGACGGCGGCGACCAGCCGGTGGTAGGAGACGCCCCCCATGCCGGCCAGCATCACGGGGTGCTCGACCTGCAGGAGCTCCGTCAACCTGGTCCGCACTGCCCCTCCTCGGTCGGTCCCGGCCTTGACCGCCCGGTCTAGTACGCGGGGCCCGACTGGGTCAATCGCCACGGCTGTGCGAGGCGGTCGTGCCTGGCGTCGGCGCCTCCACCGGCGCTGCCGGCCGTGGTCGGTGACGCAAGCCCCCCGGGTTCAGTCGAGCTCCACCCAGCCGCGTTCGGTGCCGACGACCTCCACCTCGGGGTGGGACCAGACGAAGCGCTCGGCACGCTCGACGAGCGTTGCGGCGTGGCTGGCGGTGCTCGCCACGGCGGCGAAGCCGATGGCGGCCTGCTGCCATCGGTCGTGCGGGCCGACCTCGGCGGCCGACACCCCGAAGCGGTGGCGGCTGGTCTCCACGAGGTGGCGGACGATCGACCGGCGGTGCTTCAGCGAAGCCGACTGGCCGAGGTGGAGCTCCATGCGCACGGCGGCGACGTACACCGGCAGAGGCTACCGGCGGCCCGCCCCCGGGGTCCGGCCGGTGGTTCCCGCCGGCCGGTGCGGCCGGTCCGGGCCAACGGGGCGCACCTGGACGGACCGGCGGCACCTGGACCGACCGGCAGGACGACCTGCCCAGTCCTGCCTAGTTGCGCGGCACCTCGGCCCACGGCCGGTCCTTGTCGGACCGTGGCTCGCCCGGCAGCCCCAGCACGCGCTCGCCCAGGATGTTGCGCATGATCTCCGACGTCCCGCCCTCGATGGTGTTCGCCCTCGAGCGCAGGAACGCCCAGCGCGGGTCCTCGCCGACGAAGCCGGCCCGGTCGGGTCGCCGCGTGACGTACCCGGTCGGCGACAGGGTCCCCTGCATCCCCTGCAGGTCGACGCAGAGCTCGTAGATGCGCTGATTGAGGTCGGCCGACACGAGCTTGGCCACGGACCCCTCGGGCCCTGGCGTGCCGACCTGGCGGAGCTGGCGGGCCCGCTGGTTCGTGAGCCGGGCCACCTCGGCCTCCACCCACAGGCGCATCAGGCGGTCGCGCTCGGCACCGCTGCCAGCGCCGCGGTCACGCCAGATCGCGACCGCCTCGCCGATCGGTCCGGTCCCCCGCGGCGGCACGCCGCCGCCGATGGCCACCCGTTCGTTCATGAGCGTGGTGGTCGCCACCCGCCATCCCGCGCCCACCTCGTCCAGGCGGTCGCCGTCGGGGATGCGGACGTCGGTGAAGAACACCTCGTTGAACTCGGCGTCGCCCGTCATCTGCCGCAGCGGCCGGACCTCCACGCCCGGCGCGTGCATGTCGACGACGAAGTAGGTCATGCCCCGGTGCTTGGGCACGTCGGGGTCGGTCCGGGCCAGCAGCATCCCCCAGCGTGCCGTGTGGGCGAGGGTGGTCCACACCTTCTGGCCGTTCACCACCCACTCGTCGCCGTCGCGCTCGGCGCGGGTGGCGAGCCCGGCGACGTCGGAGCCGGCGCCGGGCTCGCTGAAGAGCTGGCACCAGATCTCCTCGCAGGTGAACAGGGGCCGGAGCCACCGCCGGCGTTGCGCCGGCGTGCCGTGGGCGGCGATCGTCGGCGCGCCCATGCCGTAGCCGATCACGTTGCGGGCGGTCTCGTCCGGCGCGCCGGCCCGGTGCAACCGGCGCTCGACCGCCCCCTGCAGGTCGGGGTGGAGCTCGAGCCCGCCGTCGCCCTCGGGGAACCACACCCACGCCAGGCCGGCGTCGAAGCGCGCGCCGAGGAACTCCGCCGGGGGCGTGGTCGCCGGCGGGTGACCGGCCAACAGGTCGTCGACCCGGCGGGCCAGGTCGGCAGCGGTCGTCGTCTGCGTGGTGGACACGGGACCAGGCTATGCCCGGCGTCGTCGCCGGGCACCTGGGCGAGCCGGCGGCGGGCTACGGCGTGCCCGGCGGTTCCGCCTGGGTGCCAGGGTCCGTCGTGGCCCGCCCACCGCCTGCGCCGCCCGCGCCGGGCGCCGCTGCCGAACCGTCCACCGGGTCCGTGCTCTGGCGGCCGCCGGTGGAGACCTGGTCGGTCCACCGCGAGCCGTCCCAGTACCGCACGAAGTGCCGTTCGGTGGGGTCCACGTACCAGCCGGGTGCCGTGCTCGGGGGCAGCGGCAGGCCCTGCCCGGCGGAGGGCCACGACGGGGGCGGGGCCTGCGGCGCGGCTCCCCACGGCGGCGCGGCCGGCGGGGGCGTGCCGCCGCCGGGCCACGTCGGCGAGGGAGACCCCGAGGGCGACCCGTACCGGCCTGCCGGCTGGCCGGGGGCCGGTGGTCCCGCAGGCGACGCCGGGCCCGGTGAGGTCCACGGCCCCGGCGGGGCGTAGGCACCCGCCGGGCCGGGCGGGGGGGTGCCCCCGTGGTGGGGCCAGGGCGGCGCGCCCTGCTCGCCGCTCGGGGGAGCTGCGCCCTGCGGGGACTGGGGTCCTGCAGCGTCCGATCCCTGCTCGGTTCCTGCTTGGGGGCCGCCGGGCGGGGCACCCTGCGGTGGTCCGTGGTCGGGAGGTGGTCCGTAGCCGGGAGGTGGTCCGTAGCCGGGAGGTGGTCCGTAGCCGGGAGGTGGTCCGTAGCCCGGTGGAGGGCCGTAGCCGGGAGGCGGTCCGTAGCCCGGTGGAGGGCCGTAGCCGGGAGGTGGTCCGTAGCCCGGCGGGGGGCCGTGCCCGGGGCCCGGCAGGCGAGGGGTCGTCGTGTACCGGGCGATGACGAACAGGAGCGCGATGGGCAGGAACAGGACCGAGGCGAGGACCCACAGCCACGTGGGGATGCGCCACGGTGGCACGCCGGCCTGGGCCTGGAACCGGGTGGACGAGCGGAAGACGAGCAGGCCGACCATGGCGTACAGGAACAGCGCGACCACCCACTCGAGCGCCGTCCCGTTCGTCGCTGCCGTAGCACCGGCCATGACGTAGAGCCTAGGGCGACGGGCCGGTGCAGACGGACCGGGGCCGCGACCGGGGTCGCCGGCACCCGCCGCGGACCGGGCGTCGCAGCCGCGCGCGGGCGGCGGGTGGCGCCGAGCGAGCTCGTCGTGACCACCCTCCCCGGTCGAAGCCGCGCGCGGGCGCCGGCCCGGCCGGGGCGCCAAGCTGGGGACGACGACGGGCAGGTGCGCCGATGAAGCTGGTCCTCGATCTGCACGACATCTACGACGACAGCGCCAAGATCGAGCGCGCCCTGCAAGGGGTCATCGACGAGGCTGTCCGCACCCGGGCGAAGCTGGTCGAGATCATCCCCGGCAAGGGGTCCGGGCAGCTGCGCAAACGCGTGCTGCGCTTCCTCGACCGCAAGGACGTGAAGGCGCTCGTCCACCGTGTCGAGAAGGACCAGCACAACCACGGCCACGTCCTCGTCCACTTCCGGTGGAAGTGACTCGTCGCCGGCCCCGGCACGGGCCCGTGCCCCCGCGGCCCGGTTCGGCGCCTGCGGCCGGGACGTGCCGGTGCCCGCCGCCGCCCGGCCGGAGGGCGCTGCACGGCGCGCCGGTTGAGCGATACTGCGTGGATGCAGGAACGCAACGTGCTGGGGGGCGAGTTGGAGCCGTGCGGGACGGAGCCCGTCACGGGCTTCTACCGGGACGGGTGCTGCCGTACCGGGTCGGAGGACGTGGGGAGCCACACGATCTGTGCCGTGGTCACCGCCGAGTTCCTCGACCACCAGCGGCGGATCGGGAACGACCTGGTGACGCCCGTGCCGCAGTACCGGTTCCCGGGCCTGGTCCCCGGCGACCGCTGGTGCGTCACGGCCGCCAACTGGCTGCGGGCACACCTCGACGGTGCCGCGTGCTTCGTGGTGCTGGCCTCCACGCACGAGCGTGCCCTGGAGGTGGTGCCGCTCGCCGCCTTGAAGGTGCACGCCGTCGACGTGCCGCCGAGCCCGAGCGGGATCGAGGGCTGACGGTGAGGATAGCCCCTGCAGCCCGGTGAGCTGCGGGCCAACGGGCGGCGCGCGGCCGGCTGCAGCAGCTCGCGGGCCGGGCGTGCCGTACCGTCCCGGTGCCCCGGGGGCGGACCGGCCTGCTCTCGCTCGGCTGCGGTGAGCGCCCGGTCCCGTACCGCCCCGGTGCCCCGGGGGAACCGGGGCGGTACGGCCAGGTGGTGCCGCCGGGCGCGGTGTCAGGTCCGGTGCTCGGCCGCTGGTTCGGGGCCCGCGGCAGCGGCCCCGGGACGAGGCTCCACGACCAGCGTCTGCGTCGCCGTCCCGCAGCGGCCGGAGGTGTCCCACAGCACCGACCGGGCCACGGCGATGCCGGGCTCGCCCAGGTCGGTGGTGGCCTGCAGCGCGACCCACTCGCCTGCAGGCGCCCGCTCGAGCACCACGGTGAGGTCCGGGTTGACGAACCGCCACCGGTCGAACGGCAGCACGGCGCTGACGCCGTTGCCGAAGTCGGCGGCAGCGGCGGCGCGCTGCGCCGGGCTGGGCGTCTCGCCGGGGACGACTGGCACCGCCAGCCGCACCCAGACCGTGCTCGGTCCGAGCTCGCCGAAGCTTCCGTCCACGAACCGGAGCTCGGCGCCGCCGTTGTGGAACCCGGCGTACGAGGCCGAGATCGACGGCACGGCTGCGGCCGATGCCGGCTCGGCGAGCCGGTCGGCCCCGGGCGGGCGGTGTGCGCCGATGGCGGCTGCCGTCGCGCCGGCCGCGTCCAGGCGCCGGATCCGCACGGCCCGGGCCCAGACGACTTCACGCCCGGCGTCGCGAACGCGCACGTCGACGACCTGCACCTTCCGCCCCGGCCTGACGACCGTGGCCTCCACGTGGAGCGGAGCCACGGGCACCGGTCGGAGGAGCTCCACGGTCAGCCGGACCACCGACATCGAGGCGGGCGGCGACCCGTCCTGGGGCCCGCCGCAGTGCTCGGCGGCCCGGGCCACGAGTGCGGCGACGGGACCGCCGTGCAGCGCGTCGGCCGACCAGGGGCCGCGGCTCAGCGCGGTGGGCAGCCACGCGTCGCCGCTCGGCAGGAACAGGGCGTCGTCCATCCCCTGCTCCTAGGCCACCGGGCTGCCGCCGGCAAGTCGGGCGATCGGGCGCCGCGGCGGTGCCGTGGTGCCGTGCCGCCGTGGTGCCGTGGTGCCGTGGTGCCGTGGTGCCGTGCTGCCGTGGTGCGGTGGGGTGCCTGCCGGCGGGCGGGGGGCGCGCGAACATGGTGCGGGGCAGGCGGCTCGGTCGCGCAGGTGCTGCACGAGGGCTGGCCAGGGACCTCCGGAGGTGTGCCGGATGACGATGTTGCCGTTCTCGCTCCAGGCGCTCCGGTCGGCGGTCCGCCGGGAGGTGGAGACAGCGCTGGTGGACGGCCCGGCCAGGGCGGGCGAGCGGCCGGCGGGCAGCGGCGCCGGCCGCCGTGCCGGTCCGCAGCCGGCTCGATCCGTGGCGGCGGCTCCGCGCCGTGCCGCGGCCGGCGAGCGCGGCGACGGCGACTTCGCCGGACCGGCAGGCGATCCCGGGCTGTTCGGGATCGGCAGCGCGACGTGGCGCGTCCACGGCGACCTGCCGTCGATGTTGGTCGGCGGCATCGCCGCCTTGCTGCTGCAGACGCTGCATCCACTGGCCATGGCCGGCGTCGCCGAGCACTCCGCCTACCGCTCCGATCCGCTCGGGAGGCTGCGCCGGACAGCGCAGTTCGTGGCTGTCACCACGTTCGGGAGCACGGCGGCGGCCGACCGGGCCATCGACCGGGTACGTGCCGTGCACCGGCGGGTGCGCGGTGTCGCGCCGGACGGCCGCCCCTACGACGCCTCGGATCCCGAGTTGCTCACGTGGGTCCACGTGTCGGAGGTGCACTGCTTCCTCCGCGCCTATCGCCGGTTCGGTCCGGCGCCGCTCGGGTCGGCGGAGGGCGACCGGTACGTGGCGGAGATGGCCTCGCTCGCCCGTCGGCTGGGCGCGAGCGCCGTGCCCGAGACCGTGGCCGAGGTCGGGGAGTACTTCCGCGCGGTGCGCCCCGAGCTGCGTGCGGGGGCCCAGGCGCTCAGCGGCGCCGCCTTCATCGTGAACGTGGGGGGCCGGAGCCTGCCGCCGTCGACGCTGGCTGCGGCGTCGGTGCGCGCCGTCCTCGTCCAGGCGGCCATCGGGCTGGTGCCGCGGTGGGCGGCGACCATGCTGGGGCTGCGCCAGCCGCTGCTCGCCGAGCGGCTGGCGCAGCGGGCCGCTGCCGAGGCGCTGCTGGGAACGCTGCGCTGGGTCACGGCGCCGTCGCCGGCGCTGGTCGCGGCCCGGGCTCGTTGCCTGGCCGTTCCGGTGTCGGTGTCCGCGGCGGGTGGCGTCGTCTGAGACTGCTGCCCCGGTGCTGCCGATCCGACGGTCGGCTCCACGGTCGGTCGGGAGTGCGGTCGGTCAGAACAGCGGGACGGCCTCGCTGTCGTTCCCCCTGGCGCCGTTGCGGCGCCAGGGGCCTACCCCGCGGCGCTGCCGGCGCGTCCCGTCCGGCCGGGGCGAGCCCGGGGCGGGGACGCGGACGGTGTCGGCGGCGTGGGTGGGCTCGCATGCCGCCACGGGCTCCACACCTGGGTCGGGCTCGCGCCGGGCGTGCGGGGCCTGCTCCAGGCCGAGCGCATACCCGGCCAGGAAGACGTCGGCGTCGGAGGTGCGCTCGAACCGGCCGACCAGCGCCCGGAACTCGCGCCCGTGGCCGTGCTCGACCAGGTGGGCGAGCTCGTGGACGAGCACAGCGTCGACGACCCAGGGTGGTGCCGGGCGCAGCAGCTCCGAGATGCGGATCTCGCGGGTCTCGAGCGAGCAGGATCCCCATCGGCGCCGCTGCTGCGGCGACCAGCGCACCGACGCGGCACGGACACCGCCGAGGTAGCGGTCGCCGAGCTCGGCGGCGCGGCTCGCCAGCTCGGCGTCGGACGCCGCAACGTTCGGGCGATGGCGCAGCACGCGGCCCACGAGCTGGTCGACCATGGCCTGCCGTTCGGTGCGCGGCAACCTCGCCGGCAGCAGCACGACGATCCGGTCGCCCTGCCAGAAGGCCGTCGCGTACTTCTTCCGGCGCTGGCTGGATCGCACCTCGACCGGGGGCATGCCGCCCGGGCGCGGCGTGACCCCGGCGGGGGAACCCTCCGTGGCAGCGGGAACCCGAGACGGTGCCCGCAGCGGGCGGGGGTCGAGCGACTGGCGGCGCGGTGGGTTCACTGCTCTGCACCCTACGCACCGGCTGCGACAGTGTCCTCCCGGCCGCCCCGGCGCTGGTCGGGGCACCGTGCCCGGCGGGGGCACCCCCTCGGCCGTGCCGCGCAGCGGTGGCGGCCCCGGGCGGGCGCCGCGCCGCCAGCATGCCCGGGCGCGGGTGGAGCCGGCCGCGGGGTCAGGCCGCGGCCCGCTCCAGGAGCCGCAGGCCCTGCAGGCCGGGCAGCCGCCCGACCTGCCGGTCGACGCGGCGAGCGGCAGCGAGGCCCTGCGGGCCGCCGAACAGGTGGCGGGCCATGAAGCGGACCTCGTGGGACGGCATGACGCCGGAGCCGACCGGCGCCCACAGCCGTTGCAGCGTCACGCGGGTCAGGCGGCGGGCCGCGGCGCTGGCCTGCAGCCGCTCCCGGGCCTGGCCGGCGTAGAAGTCGATGTGGCGGCCCTCCTGGCGCATGATGCGGCCGAGGAGCTCGGTGAGCTGCGGGTGGCCGGCCCGGGCGGCGAGGCGGGCGTAGCCGGCCTGGGTGGTCCACTCGTTGACGGCGCCCCATGCCATGTGGACGGCGGGGAGGTTGGCCGAGACCGCGGAGCCGGCAGCGAACAGCAGCAGGCGGAGCCCGTCGCGGCGGTGGCGCCCGGCGCGCAGCGAGCGGGCCCGGAGCGCGCCGGCGTGGTCCCCGTGCACCTCCAGGACACGCGACAGCGCGGCTCCGTGCCAGTGCTCCTCGTAGCACCAGCAGGCCAGGAAGGCGGTGACGTGGGGATCCTGGTGGGCCCGCGTGGCGAGCACCTCGCGCAGGTAGCACATGGTGTGGCCCTCGACGTCACACATGTACCGGAGGCATCGGAGCGTGTCGGGGTCGAGCGGCCGGCGGGCGAAGGCGTCGAAGTCGATGTCGTCCACCACCAGGCGCGCCGATCGGCGGACCAGGGCGTCGGTGTCGGTGCTCATGTCGTCCCCAGGCTACGGGGCCGGACGTCGCCGCCGGCGTGACCGGTCCAGCAGGCTGCGGATCTCGTCGAGGGAGAGCACGGCGAAGGTGCCCGTGGCAGTCGCCGTGACGATCCCCTCCTGGACCAGGCGACCGTCGGAGACCACGCGGCGATCGTCGCTGCGGACGACCGTCGCCTCCAGCCGGACCGGCACCCCGGTACGCGTGGGGTGGTGCTGTGCCAGCGTCAGCTCCACGGTGGGGCCGGTCGTCCCGGCGAGGCGGTTCGCCGCGGCCAGGACGATGTCGAACGCCGCGGCGACGGTCCCCGCCTGGACCTGTCCCGGAGCGCCCTCGTACCGGCTCGGGAACGTCCCGGTGGCGACCGCCACCCCTCCCTCCGACGTCACCGCCAAGGGCGCGGCGAAGGGGTTGCACGGGCCCACCACGATGTCGGCGAGCATCACGTCGTGGAGGTCGGGGAGCCGGGCCGGCCCAGCGCCCGCCCGGGTGTCGACCAGGCCGAGCGACCGGAGCGGTGACGTCGCTCCGACGCTGGCGCACAGCTCGTCCGCGAGCGGGTCCAGGTCGCCGGCCAGCGCTGCCAGGACGGGTCCGGGCACGTCGGCGTCCACGACGAGCTCGGCCAGTTCCCGTACCGCCTCGGCGAGCTCGCGCCGTGCGGCCGTCGCGGCCGATGCCGCCGTGCCCGCGCTCGTGGCCACGGGTCGCGCCGCGCCCCCGGTGGCACCACCGGGGCCGGTCGCCGGCTCTGCGGGGTCGCACCGGGCCATGCGCTGAGGATATGCACCGCCGGGCGGCCGTCGCCGGTGCGGGCGGTGTCGCGCCGCCCGAACGGCACCACGGGCTGAGGTCGTATTCGTGAAGTGGATCACAAACTACCGCACGCCGGCGAAGCGAAAGTCCTGGTAGCCAGACGCTCAGTGCGGCAATTCCACCCGTTGTCATGCTGTTGGGGCCGTTGTCCAGTGACATCACCACACCCAGTGAGTATTCTTGACGAGCACGACACGTGACCGCATGGGAGGGTCTGGTGACCACAGTTCTCGACGACACCACTGGCGAGCGGCTCGCTTCTCGCCGATCGGTGCCGTTCGAGACGCTGCCGGTGCAGGCGCGGTCGCGTTGGGCGACGCGGCTGGGGATGGCTGCGGTGGCCGCCGGAACCGTGGGAGCCGGCGTGCTCGGGATCGCGCTGGCCGGGGCGGCGCCGGGGTCGGCCACGGCCCACCAGCCGTCGGTGGCACGGCACGCGGCGCCGCCTTCCCCGGTCGTCGCCGGCGGCGCCACGTCGGGGGCATCGGTGGGAGACGGAGCAGGCGGGAGCGGGGGAGCAGGGGGCGGCACGGCGGGGGGCACGCCGG
>JAJZYI010000043.1 GCA_021798135.1 Actinomycetes bacterium
CACCGTGGCCACCAACGCGACGCGGCGCCAGCGCCGCGTCGCCGTGGTGGCGGTGCAGCCCGGCCGCGACGGCCGGTCGGTCGGCGTGGCGTCGGCTGCCGGCACGGGTCCGGCCGGTCCCGCCGGTCCGGACGGCGGCGGGGCGGGGGCCGGCGCGTGGGCCGACCTCGTCCGTGCCGCCGAGGCCGACGCCGCCGCCGCCGCACCTGCCGACGACGCCGCCGAACTGGTGGCTGGCACCGCCGCCGCCGACTTCGGCGAGCCGCCGGGAGCCAGCGGCTTCGGCGTGCTCGCCGGCGTCACCGGGGCCCTCGGCGAGGCGTTCGCCGAGGCCGACGCGGGCGGGCTGGTGCTGGCCGGGTTCGCCGAGCACGCCGTCGACACGGTCTACGTGGCGTCGACGACGGGGCTCAGGCTGCGCCACGCCCAGCCGACCGGCCGGATGCAGGTGGTGGTCCGCTCGGCCGACGGCACCGCGTCGTCGTGGGCGGGCGAGGGGACCGCCGACTTCGCCGACGTCGACCTGCACGAGCTGGTGGCGCGGGCCCGGCGCCGCCTGGCCTGGGCGGGCCGCCGAGTGGACCTGCCGGCGGGCCGGTACCCGACGCTGCTGCCGCCCGACGCGGTGGCCGACCTGGTCTGCATGCTCGGCGAGGCGTGCACCGGGCGCGACGCCGAGGACGGGCACAGCGTCTTCAGCGCACCCGGCGGCCGGACACGCGTGGGCGAGCGCCTGACCCCGATGCCACTGGTGCTCCGCGGGGACCCTGCCGAACCGGGGCTCTCCTGCGCCCCGTTCGTGGTGGCGGGCGCATCGGCGGCCGACGTGTCGGTCTTCGACAACGGGCTGCCGATCGGGCGGACCGACTGGATCGCCGGCGGCTCCCTGCAGCGCCTCCGCTACCACCGGGCCGGCGCGGCGCGCTCGGGCGTGCCCGCCACGCCGCCGGTCGACAACCTGGTCCTGGAGCTGCCCGGTGCCACCGGGACGGTCGACGACATGGTGGCGGGCGTCGACCGGGGCCTCCTCGTCACCTGCCTGTGGTACCTGCGGGAGGTCGACCCGGCGACGCTGCTCGTGACCGGCCTGACCCGTGACGGCGTCTACCTGGTGGAGTCGGGCGAGGTCGTCGGCGCGGTCAACAACTTCCGCTTCAACGAGAGCCCCCTGGACGTGCTGGCCCGGGCGGCGGCGGCCGGGGCGACCCGGCGGGCGCTGTCGCGCGAGTGGAACGAGTGGTTCCCGAGGACGGCCATGCCGCCCCTGCTCGTCCCCGACTTCAACATGAGCTCGGTGAGCCCTGCGACGTAGGGCCCGGTCCGACGCCGGGTCGGTGGGCGAGCCCTTGCGCCGCTACTGACACTGCAGTAAGTATGTCGGTGGCCGCTCGGGTCTCCGCCCGGGCAGCCACACCCGGCAGCGCCGGGCCGTCAGGGGGAGATGGGGGGAAGCATGCATCGTCTGTTCAAGTCCGTGCTGGCCGTGGGCGCCGTCCCGCTGCTGGCGGCCGCGTGCACCAGCACGGGGAGCGGGGGCGGCAGCGGCTCCGGGGGCAGCAGCTCCGGCGCGCTGCCGATCGGGACCTTCTCGCAGGCCACGAGCTCCGGCCTGACGGCGGCCGGGGCGGCCACGCCGCCGCCCGGGGCCAACGTGGCGTGCACGCCGTCGGCCGCGCACCCGTACCCGGTGGTGCTCGTGCACGGCACCTTCGAGAACCAGAACTTCAACTGGCTGGCGCTGTCGCCGATGCTGAAGAACGCCGGCTACTGCGTGTACACCTTCAACTACGGCGCCAACAGCAACACCAACGGCATCTTCTACGGGCTGGGAGACATCGCCACGTCGGCGCAGCAGCTGGCCACCGAGGTGAACACGGTGCTGTCGGAGACCGGCGCGTCGCAGGTCGACATCGTCGGCCACTCCCAGGGCGGGATGATGCCCCGCTACTACATCAACGACCTGGGTGGCGCGTCCAAGGTGCACATGCTGGTGGGCCTGGCGCCGTCGAACTACGGCACCACGCTCGACGGGCTCACCACCCTCGGCACCGACCTGGGCGTGCTGAACCTGGCCAACCAGGTGGCGGGGGCCATCGGGCAGTCCCTGGTGCAGCAGGAGCAGGGCAGCAGCTTCCTGGCCGCCCTGAACAAGACGCCGACGCAGCCCAACGTGCAGTACGTGGTGATCGAGACGACCCACGACGAGGTCGTGACGCCGTACAAGAACGCCTACCTGCCGGCGGCGCCGAACGTGCAGAACATCACCGTCCAGAACCAGTGCCCCAGCGACCCCACCGGGCACATCGGCATGGCCTATGACCAGCCGGCGCTGCAGGACACGCTCAACGCCCTCGGTGCCGACAGCCCGTCGTTCACCCCGACGTGCTCGTCGTCGGGCTACGGCCCCGGGATCTGACGCTCCCGGCTCAGGTGTCCAGCGGGGTGGTCCCGCTGGATGGCGCGGCATGACCGTGGCGCCCACGCCGGTCCCGGCGTGGGCGCCACGGCGCGTTCGGGGGAACCGCGGCCGAGCCGACCCGCCGGTGCGCGGGTGCCGCTGGTGTGCGGGGGTGCCGCTGGTGCCGTGCGGGCGGTCGGCGCGCCTGGTCCCCGGAACGGCTGGACCGGCCGGCAGTGGCGGCAGGACCCCTCCGTGGTGCAGGGCGCTGCCCCGGGCATCGGCGCCGCCGGACCGCACCTGCCCGGCGCTGCGCCGGCCGGCGGGGTGCCCACCATGCGTCCGGCTGCCAGCACCCCGCCGACCTCCGGCCTGCTCCGGCCGGCGGGGTGCCCACCATGCGTCCGGGTGCCAGCATCGGCGCCGGCCTCCGGCCTGCTCCGGGCGTCGGGGGCGTTCAGGGAGCGTCGTCGACCGCGGGGAGCGCCTGGGTCGTCTCGGCGTCGCCGTGCACCGGGGTCGTGCCGGCGTCACCGAGCGGTCCGGTGGTGCCGACGGCGGGGAGCACCCAGGTGGTGTCCGCGCTGGCGCGCACCTGCGCGGTGCCGTCGACGTCCTCCGCCGGGGCGCCCGGATCCCCTTGGCGAGGCTGGAGCCGCCCGGTGGCGGGCCCGCCCGTCCGCGCCGCCGAGACGGCCCGCCCGTCCGACGGGGAGCCAGGCGCCGCGTCGGCGCCCGGCGCAGAGGTTCGCGGCCGACGACGACCGGCGCTGGCTGCCGCTGCGCCGTCGTCCCCGCCCGTCCACGGCCCGTCCGTGCCCTGGGAACCTGGCGCCGTGCCCGCCCCGGCAGCGGTCGTGGCGCCGGCCGGCACGGTGGCGTTGCCGTCGTCCGGCGCAGGGCCGTCGCCGGTGGACGCACCGCGGGCCGACCTGCCAGGGTGGGTGGTCGGCGCTGGCGACGCCGTCGCCGTCGACCCAGCACTCGGCCGGCCGGGCGGGACCCGTTCGGTGGCCGATCGGAGCGCCCGCGCGATCAGGTCGACCTGGTCCGGCGCCGCCCGGAACGTGCCGAGGCACCGGCCGTGGCGCCACAGGCTGACCACCACAGCGCCCTCCGTGGCGTGGGCCGACACGCGCAGGAGCGTGCCCCGCCCGTCCTCCAGCTCCTCTCGCCAGGCCCCGGCCACGCCTGCATGTTGTCGCACCACGCCGTGCGGCACAACGCTGACGACGCGTCGTCGGGCGGGGAAGCGATCCTGCCGGCGGCGGACCCGAGCGCTCCGGGGGTCGGATAGCATGGCCCCCTGTCGCTCGCCCCAGCCCATCCGGGCCGGCGGCCGGCGGCGCCAGCGCTCGTAGCTCAATTGGATAGAGCATCTGACTACGGATCAGAAGGTTGGGGGTTCGAGTCCCTCCGAGCGCGCAAAATCCCTGGTCAGAAGGCCTGTGCTCCGGGCTACCCCGGCGGGTATCGGCGAAAACCCAACGATCCGGTGGGTGCGACGCGCTCAGGCCATGGTGGCGCGACGGTCGTCAGGCTGATTCCTTGAGGTCGACGCTGACCGTGAGGCCAAGGGCGGACGCGACACGCTGGAGCGTGGTCAGAGTGGCGCCGACACCGCCGGCCTCGAGACGGTCGACCGCTGACTGGCTCGTTCCCATGCGTCGTGCCAGTTCACGCTGGCTGATCCCGGCGGCTTCTCGGGCCTGGCGCACCCGGTCGCCGACCTCGGCGGCGAGCTTGGCTGCGGCATAGGCCCGGTCGTACTCCGCTCGCTCGGCCGCGCTCATCGCATCGAGGCGCTTGGCCTTCAGGTCCTGCCAGCTACTCGGCATGTTCCTTCACCTCACTCGTCTGCCGTGTGGGACTGCTCGATGCAGCGACCCATCGCGGTTCGGGCCCTGGCCACCTCGACTCGCTCGTTCGAACGCTGCTTGCGAAACACCGTCAACAAGACGATCCTGCGGCCACCGGGAAAGAAGAACGTGATGCGCTGCGCGAGCCTCCCGAGGTCGAACCGCAACTCGAACAGCCCCTCGCCCAGAGACCGCGAGTACGGCATCCGGAGCGCCGAACCCCGCTCGACCAGGCGGTCCGCATGGAACGCAACGGTGGCGAACTCGGCCGGGCTCAGACCGTCCAGCCATCTCTGTACCTCGGGCTCCAACTCGACCGACCATGCTGACACCAGAAATGATGTCACCTCTACGGTTCTGCGGTCAAGCCACCGCTGACATCGATCGCGGCCCAGGCGGCGCCCACACGCCCGCACCCAACACGCCACCCAACAAAGCTGTGGCCGGGTATCGCTCGCCGTCTCACGCCGCATCCGTCGCCGAGCCTGGCAGGCGCTCCGACGAGCGAAGACGGGACCGGGTGCCACTGGGAGGGACGGGGCGCTCTGTCGCTTCGCCCACTACGGACCAGAAGGTTGGGGGATCGAGTCCCTCCGAGCGCGCAAGAAGTCCCTGGTCAGGGCCCTTGTTGGCCCGCCCGCCCGTCGGCGTGGCGCTGGAGTTGCAGCGACCTGCAACGGGCCGGATCTCCGGCATCGCCTTCTACAACGGTCAGGTGCGCATCCGCGCCGGACCAGCCGGGGAAACCCGCGTGCACCGCCAGCTGGGCGCGGGAACGCTGGTCGAAATGCGGGGGAGCGGCCGGGTGCAACGGTGATGGCCCGGCCTCGTCCCGTCATCGCCGACGTCCCGCGGGTCGGACGCTGTATGCCATCGACCCGGCGTTCGGGGGCGCTGCGGTGTGGGTGAGCAGGTGCGCGTTATGGGGCGGGCGTCGGGGAGCGGTCTGGTGGCGTCCACCGTGTGCCATCCGACGCGGTGAGCACCGTGGTCGATATGTCCTCCGCGTGGCAGAGGTCGAGCAGGTGCGGGTCGCTGGTGGCGAGACCCGCTGAAGTGTGTCGAGCGGCTTCGGCGGCGATGCAGTCGGCCATGCTGACGGCGCAGCGGCTGCGGTGATAGCGGCGGGCTCTCAGCCTGCCGGCGGCGAGGCCGAGGTCTGCGCCGACGGCAATGCCGTCGAGGAGGTCGAGCTGGGCGAGGTCCAGAGCCGCAGATTCTTCGTCCGCTCCGGCCAGGCGCACGAGGTGGTCGAGGACCTCGGCGACACCGACCGCCGTGAGGCGTGCGGAACCAGCGGTGAGCAGGGGCCGTACTTCTGCTGCGGCCGGCTCAGCCCTCAGGTAGGCGATAACGGCGTAGGCGTCGAGGACCGTCACCGCTTCCGGGCCGCCTCGGCTCTGCGGGCCAGCCGACGGGCTTCATCGGAGCTGGGTCCCCGACCTTGGTACTTCCCTTCGAGGTCGGCAACGGGCCGATCCGGGGCTGGGCGCAGCACGACCCGGTCGCCGAGGTCGACCACGACGACCTTGTGGGCGTTCCACCGCGCTCTCGTCGCAGCAGGGATGGACACCTGGCCGTTGCGGGAGACCGTCATGACGTACGCGCTCGTCGACATGCCAGCATTATATGCCAAGAGCTATTCGTTGTATGCTCGCCCTGGTCCCCGGCGTCGCCGAACCTGGCACCGGCACGGTCCGCGACCCGGCGTTCGGCAGCAGTGACACTCCCGGGGGTGCGCCGCACTTCGGGGCTGTCGAGAATCGCTGTCCAGCTATCCAGTCGCCGTGCGGGTGCTCGGGGTCGGTACCTCGCGGAAGTGATGAACGCCTGCCGGCTCGAAGTCGCCGTGGAGCACCGCCGGGTCGAGATCCAAGCCGTTGGGCCAGGTGACGGTCCGGCTCTCGGGGTCAACCCGCACCTGCGCGAAGTACTCAGGGTCCTCGAGAGCCGCAAAGACGGTTCCCTCGTTCGATCCGGGCACGAACTCGAGCTCGCGGACGAGCCCGTCGTCGAAGGTCAGTCGCATCACGTGCGCTCGAGGCACCTCGGCCTGCTCGACGTGGGGGATCCGGTAATTGGTCTTCATGGCAACGGTTCTATGGTATCGGGAGCCTGGTTGGCCTTGGCCTTCGCCCAGGCCTCCTCCAGTTCGCCGTGATGCAGGCGGTGTTACGTGCGCACGAGGTGCAGCGCCCGTCTGGGGAGCGAACCTTGGAGGACGGACGCGTCGGCGATCACGATCCATGCCTCGTGCTCGCCGTAGGTGGCGTGGTAGTGCGGAGGGTTGTGATCGTCCCAGTAGATGTAGATGGCGATCCCGTAGAAGTACGACAGGCGGGGCACGACCGCACGCTACGTCGAGCCTGTGACGGTTGACCGTGGCGCCACGGCCGCTCGGGAGTGCCCCTTACCAACGAGTTCGCCTGTCCCATTACCGCGCCGCGCCTCTGTCCACAATGTGCCGTTCTGGGCGCTCGAAACGCTCGCCAGCCGCTGCTGCTACACGGGGACGATGGCGACATTGTGGTCGAGGCGACGGATGTCGTCGGGGTCCGAGGTGAGCACCCGTGCGTGGCGGTCCCGCGCGGCGATCGCCACGGAGGCGTCGACAATGTCCGACGTGCCGGCGATTCCGCAGAGCTGGCCGGCGGCCCGGGCGGCGTGATCATCGAGGGGCAGCACCGTGCAGATCGGCGAACCGAGGAGTCGGGCCAGGCGTGCCTGGCGGCTGCCGTCCCTCCAGGCCTGGGCGACCACGCCGGCGGGGACGAGCAGGGGGTCGTGGTGCTCGAGTGCCCGCGCCACGATGGCCACCACCTGCCGGTCGTTTCGTTCGAACCCGATGAGGACGCCGGTGTCGAGGATCACCATGCTCATCGGCCGAGAGCGCGGTCGGCTGCCCTCTTCTCCGAGGTCGTGAGAGGACCGCCCGTCTCGGCGAGCATCTCGTCGAGCAACGAAGCGAGGTCGTCGAGTTTCGCCTGTTCCTTCAGCGCGTGCGCGACGTAGCCGCTGACGCTCGCGGCGCGGCCTTCGGCCACGGCCCGCTGCGCCTGGGCGACGAGCTCGGACGGCAGGCTCACAGCGATCTTGGTGCTGGTCATACCATCCATCATACTGCATGCGGCTGGTCGTCGTACCCGACCTGACGGTCATGAGGCGCCCACCTGCCTGCACCACAGCTGCACTGCGAGCGCCCTGCAACGTCGGTTCGCAGCGGTTGACGCCGCTCACTGAAGTTCCCCACTTCCGCTCTTCGGAATGCCCCACCCGTGGGGTCTGATGACCGTGGTGTGATCGGGGACTCTGCGTGGTCGCACCTCTGCTCGTCCGGGGCTGGCGGCGGCCGGTGGGCGCCTCGGTGCGGGCCCGGTGCTCACGCATCCGGTAGGAGTCGCCGTCGAGGTGGCGGGCGATGGCCGAGATCGACCATCCCCGCCTCCTCAACGCAGCTGCCTCCATGTCCTCACTCCCTGCGAACACGAGAGCGGTCCTCCCTTCCGGGATGTCGGCTTCGTCACCGACAGCCTCGGAAGGGGGGCCACCCTCGTCGGTGGGTGCTCAGGCCACCGGTCCCAGGGTCGGGCATCTCAGGGTGGGGCATTTCAGTGAGCAGATCAGGGGGAGTCCTACGTGAGCGTGGTCAAGGCCGCCTGCGGGTGCCCGGTCGGACCCGCCGCAGACAGGCCACGCGACGCGGGCCTCCGGTGAGGCAGTCACCCGGCGCAGCATCCCCGGCGGTGACAGTCACCCCGTCCCGGGCGGTTGCCGTCCCCGTCCCGGCCGGTCCGGAGCCCTCCAGGCGGCCGGGTGGTCACGCCGTGGTCAGGCCGTGGTCGAGCAGGTCGCCCCGCCCACCGTCACCGTGATGGGCATGCCCGGCGAGGTGTGGTACAGGCGGATGTCCGCGTACCCGCTGCTGTTGGTGTCCTCGCTCCAGGTGTCCGCGGCATCCGAGGCGGTGGCCTTCGTGTCCGGCTGGTCGGACTGGACGTGGACCTGGTAGTCACCGGGGTAGCCGTCGTTGGCAGGGGAGGCGCTCGCTTCGCACGAGGCGACCGAGGGGTGTGCGGGCTCGGGGGCCGGCGCAGTGGTGGCCCGGGACGGTGCGGGTGCCCCCGTCGCCGGGGCTGAAAGTGCACCGCTCTCGACCCTGATCGCCCATACCGGGTGGATCTCCATCCACCCGTGGTCGGCATCGACGACGTACGGACCCGTGATGCTCACCCGGGCTCCCAGGGGCGGCGTGGCGACGTCGGCGCCCGTGCAGGTGCCGTAGTCGTAGCTGCTCGATCGGTAGGCGGTGGGAGGAAGCGGCGGAGGCTGCCCGACGGTGCAGCCGGGTTGGTCGGCAGGCACGATCTCCGTGACGAGCTGGCCGTCCTGGTGGGCGACGTTCGCCGCGTCGAGCAGGTGCGCCTCGCTCGCCGGCAGGGACAGGTCGACGTGGACGTCGCCGTCGGGCTCGTTGCGGACGTACGCCACCGTGCCGGTGACGGTAAGGCACGGATCTTCCACGTGGAGCCGGTACGGGTGGTAGACGTTCGCCAGCGGGTCACCCCCGCGGCAGCCGTCACCGGGCGTCGTCGTCGTGCCCGCTGTGGCTGGGACCCCGGCTGCCGGCGTGGACGCCGTGCCGTGCGCGACGGGCTCGGTGGTCGTCGGCGCCCGCCGTGCCGCGTTCCCGCCCGGGCCGGAGCCGGGCGCTGCGGCCTTGCCGGCGGCCGAGCGGGTGGACGTGGCGGGCGCGTGACCGCACGCCGCCACCAGTGCTCCCACCGCGAGGAGCGGCACGACGGCGATGCCCCACCTCTGCCGCCCCTGCCACCGCGTCGACGGGCGGGGGTGCGACAGCGGGCCGATCACCGGTGTCGGCGCCCGCCGGCCGTGCTGGCCTGCGTCCCCGTCAACGTCGTGGTCCCATCGCCGGCCCGGTCTCGGCGCCGGCAGCCGCCCGGCGACCACGTCCACCGCTTCGCGCTGCGGCACGGCACGCGGCGTCGGGCTGCGGGAAGCACGGCTCGAACGTCGGAGCGATGCCCTGGGCGCTCGCACCGACCACGTTGACGGTGCTCGCCAGTGCACCGGCGTGGCCTGCCGGGAGGTTCCCGTGGGTGGCGACGATCATGGCTCGTGCCCATCGTAGAAGGTGGGCCCGACACGGGTGGGAGTGGCGAGCCGACCCGCCAGGGACCGAGCCGACCGGCCAGGGACCGAGCCGACCGGCCAGGGACCGAGCCGACCGGCCAGGGACCGAGCCGACCGGCCAGGGACCGGGTCGACCGGCCAGGGACCGGGTCGACCGGCCAGGGACCGGGTCGACCGGCCAGGGACCGGGTCGACCAGCCAGGGACCTGGGCGTGGAGGGCATCGTTGCCTCACGAGAGATCCTCCGCCTGGAGCTGCCCGCCACCACGAGACCCGCAGGCGGCTCAGCTCGCTCGGACCCGAGCCAGCACGGCCGGGAGCCGGTCGGGATCGGCGACGTCGGTCCGCCCGAGCGTCGTGCTCCTCCGCAGGAGGACGTCCATGCCGGTGTTCAGGTGGAGCCACTCGGGATCCTGGAGGAACCGGAGACGCGACGGTCGCCGCTCGGGGACCGGCCGGGGCCCGTCGGTACACTGGCCGCGTGGACCGTCCCGGCGGCGACGCCTCCTCGTTCCGCCTCGACGGCAGGGTCGCCGTCGTGATCGGCGGCACCGGCGTGCTCGGCCGGCGCATCGCCGGCGCGCTCGCGGGGGCCGGTGCCCGGACCGTCGTGGTGGGCCGCGACGAGGCGAGGGGCGAGGCGGCGAGCGCGGCCCTCGCCGGGCTCGACGGCGACGTCCGCTTCGAGCGGTGCGACGCCACCCGGCGCGGCGACCTCGCCGGCCTGGTCGGCCGGGTGCTCCGGTCGCACGGCCGCGTGGACGTCCTCGTGAACGGCGCCGGGATCAACGCCGGCACGCCGTTCCTCGAGATCACCGATGAGGAGCTGGAGCGCATCGTGGCGGTCGACCAGCTGGCGACGGTGCGGGCCTGCCAGGAGTTCGGGCGGTACTTCGTGGCCAGGGCCGCGTCGGAGGGAACCGGCGCCAGCATCGTCACCGTCGGCAGCACGGCGGCGGCGGTGCCGCTGTCGAAGGTGTTCGCCTACGCCATGGCCAAGGCGGCCGTGCACAACCTGACGAGGAACCTGGCCCGCGAGTGGGGGCCCCTGGGCATCCGCTGCAACGTGCTCGTGCCCGGCTTCTTCCCGGCCGAGCAGAACCGGAGCCTGCTCGACGAGGGCCGGGTCCGGGCGATCGTGGGCCACACGCCCCTCGGCCGGCTGGGGGTCCCCGACGACCTGGCCGGAGCGGTGCTGCTCCTCGCCGGGGACGCCGGGCGCTTCATCACCGGTGCCGAGATCGTCGTCGACGGCGGCTTCAGCGCCGTGAGCATCTGATGGGAGGCCCAGCGCCGGCGTTCCTCGACGACGACGTCCTGCTGTCGGGCCCGACGGCGCGCGAGCTGTACCACCACACGGCCCGGCACGCCCCCATCGTCGACTTCCACAGCCACCTGGCTGCCGCCGACGTCGCCGGGGACCGCGCCTACGGGACGCTGACCGAGCTCTGGCTGTCAGAGGACCACTACACCTGGCGGGCCATGCGGCTCGCCGGCGTCGACGAGGCGCTCGTGACCGGCGGCGCCGACCCGTGGGACACCTTCGCCGCATGGGCGTCGACGATGCCGCGCCTGGTCGGCAACCCGCTGCACCTGTGGGGGCACCTCGCCCTCCGCCGGGTCTTCGGCATCGACCTCGCCCTGCACCCCGGGACCGCCCGTGAGATCTGGGACGAGGCGAACCGGCAGCTGCCGCGCCTGCGGGCGCAAGCGCTGCTGGCCCGCTTCGGGGTCGAGCTCCTGGCCACCACCGACGACCCGGGTGACGACCTCGCCGCCCACCTGCGGCTGCGCGACGAGCGCCCCGAGGGGGTGCCGTCGGTGGTGCCCACCTGGCGGCCCGACGAGGCGCACCGCCTGCTCGCCGACCCGCCGGGCTGGAACGCCTGGGCCGACCGCCTGCAGGAGGTCACCGGCGTGGCCGTCGTCGACCTCGAGTCGCTCGCGGCTGCCCTCCAGGTGTCGCTGGCGCGCTTCGGCGCGCTGGGCGCGCGCTGCAGCGACCACGGCCTGCTCTGCGTGCCGGACCGGGACCGCGACCAGCAGGCGGCCGACGCTGCGGTCCGCCTGGCGCGCCGCGGCGTGCGGCCCGCGCCCGAGCAGCGCCGCGCGCTGGCGCTCGAGGTGGTGTGGCTGGCGGCGCGGCGCGCCCACCAGGACGGCACGGTGGTCCAGCTCCACCTCGGTGCCCGGCGTGACGTGTCACCCCGGATCCTCGCCGCCGCGGGGCGCGATGCCGGCGGGGACGCCACGGCCGACGTCCGCCAGGAGCCCGGCCTCCGGCGCCTGCTCGCCGGCCTGGAGGAGGCGGGGTGCCTGCCCCGCACCGTGCTCTACAACCTGCACCCGGCCGACGGCGCCGTCGTCGCCTCGCTGGCCGGCGCGTTCTCGCGCCCCGGGGTGCGCGGTCTGGTGCAGTGGGGGCCGCCGTGGTGGTTCAACGACCACGAGGACGGGATCCGCAGGCACCTGGCGACGCTGTCGGCGGTGGGCCAGCTCGGCGCCTTCGTCGGCATGGTCACCGACTCCCGGTCGATCCTCTCCATGGTCCGCCACGAGGTCTTCCGGCGCGTCCTCTGCGACGTCGTCGGGCGCCAGGTGGACGAGGGCCGGCTGCCCGCCGGCGGGCCGTGGCTGTCGCAGCTGGTCGGCGACGTGTGCGCCGGCAACGCCCGTCGCTACCTCGGGATCGAGCCCCCGTCCCCCGAGCGGCCGCACGCGGAACGGCTGCCGCCCGAGCTGCCGCACGCGGAACGGCTGCCGCCCGAGCGGGGCCCACGCGAACGGCCGCAGGACGGGTGATGGCCGCCGACCGCATCGTCGTGATGGGAGTGGCGGGCTCGGCGAAGTCGACCGTAGGCCTGGAGCTCGCCAGGCGCCGGGGCGCCGAGTTCGTCGACGGGGACCGGCTCCACCCGGCGGCCAACATCGCCAAGATGTCGGGCGGCGTCCCGCTCACCGACGAGGACCGCTGGCCGTGGCTGGCCGCGGTCCGGCGCACGCTGCGGTCCTCGGACGCGGTCGTCGTGGCCTGCTCGGCGCTGCGCCGCTCCTACCGCGACGCGCTGCGGGGGGCGGCGGGGGTGCGCTTCGTCCACCTGGTGGTCGGCGCCGACGAGGCGAGGCACCGGCTCGAGCGGCGCCCCGGGCACTTCATGCAGGCCGGCATGGTCGAGGGCCAGTTCGCCGCGCTGGAGCCGCCAGCCGCCGAGGAGACCGACGTCGCCGTCGTCGACGGCACCGGCACCCCGGCGCAGGTGGTGGCGCGCGCCCAGGCCGCGATCGACGCGACGCGGCCCGGCACGGCCGTGGCGCCGATCCTCGCCGAGGGCGCCGCCGACCGGCTCCTCGCGCCGGACGAGGTGGACGGGCTCGTCGAGGAGGTGGTGCGGAGGGAGCTGCTCGGCACCGGAGCCCGCAGGATCCTCGTGGTCCCGCCCGACGCCACCCGCGGCCACTCCGGGGCGGGCCACGTCACCGGCGCCGTGTGCGCGCAGCTGTCGGCGGCGGGCTGCGACGTGGCCGTGCTGCCGGCCACCGGCACGCACGCGGCGATGGACGCCGGCGAGGCCGGACGGCTCTTCGAGGGTCGCGTGCCGTTCCCGAGCGTGCGCGCCCACAGCTGGCGGCGGGGCCTGGTGGCTCCCGGGGCGATCTCGGCCGCCGAGGTGGCGGCGGTCTCGGCCGGCCGGATGGCCGACCCCGTCCCGGTGGAGGTCGACGCCGCCCTCTTCGACGGTTGGGACGCCGTCGTGTCGGTGGGCCAGGTGCTCCCCCACGAGGTCGTCGGCATGTCGAACTTCACCAAGAACCTCGTCGTCGGCCTGGGCGGGGCGGCCACGATCAACGCCAGCCACCTGCTGGGCGCCCTGTGCGGCATCGAGGAGGTGATGGGTCGCACCTTCACGCCGGTGCGCGACGTGGTCGACGCCGCCTTCGACCGCTTCCTCGCCCATCGCCTGCAGGTGCTGTGGCTCCTGACGGTGATGGAGAGCACGCCCGGCGGCGTCGTCCAGCGCGGCCTGTTCGCCGGGCGCGGCGGGTCGGGCGACACGGGCGGCGCCGCCTTCCGGGCCGCCGCGGCACTCGCCGCTCGCGCCGACGTGGTGCGGGTGCCCGAGCCGCTCGACCGCGTCTCGTGCTGGCTGGCGCCCGACGAGTTCCGCTCCACGTGGCTCGGCAACAAGGCCGTGTACCGCACCCGGATGGCGCTCGCCGACGGCGGGGAGCTCGTCGTCCTGGCGCCGGGGGTGACGCGCTTCGGCGAGGACGCCGAGCTCGACGCGCTGATCCGGCGCCACGGCTACCGGGGCACGCCGGCGGTGCTCGACGCCGTCGCCCGCGACCGGGACCTGGCCCGGAACCTGGGGGCCGCAGCCCACCTGGTGCACGGCAGCTCCGAGGGTCGCTTCCGGATCGTCTACTGCACCGATCCCGCCTCCGGCGGGCTCAGCCGCCGGGAGGTCGAGGGCGTCGGCTACGAGTGGCGCCCCCTCGGCCCCGAGCTCGAGCGGCTCGGCGTCGACGCCGCCAGCCCCACCGGCCCGCGCACCGATCGCGGCCACCGGCCGTTCCACCACGTTGCGCAGCCCGGGCTCGGGCTGTGGACGTCGCGCCCCCTGCAGGCGTCGGCGGGGCGGCCCCCGACCCGTTGAGGCTGGTGCCACCCGGGTGGGCGGCGCCGTGGGTGACCGGCCGGCGCCGGCCGGGCCGCCGCGCCCGTCCGCGCTCAGCGCCCGTCGATGGCGCGCCCGACGGCTGCCACCAGGGCCTGGCCGGTGAGCGCCACG
>JAJZYI010000044.1 GCA_021798135.1 Actinomycetes bacterium
GTCGCCGAGCCACCCGGGCGGCACGCGGCCCTGCGCTCCAGCCGAGCGCGGGCCGGGCGGGCGGGCGAACCGGTAGGGCACCGGCTCGCTGCCGGCCTGGACCGTCATGAGCTGCCCGGTCTCGCCGCCGGTGGCGCACGCGACGGCGGCTCTCGCGACGGCGTCGGGGTCGATCAGAGGGAACCCCGACGCCACCAGCGCGTCGCGCACCTCGCCGGCGATGAGCGGGGTGTCGACCATGCCCGGGCACACGGCGTTGATCGTGATGCCCTGCTGCTCCAGCCGCGGAGCCATGGCTCGGACGAACCCGACGACCGCGTGCTTGGTCAGCGTGTACACGGGGTCGGCGGGGAAGGCGACCAGCCCGGCGAGCGACGCGGTGACCACGATGGCACCACCACCGAGCGCGGACAGCTCGGGCACCGCCGCCCGCGTGCCGAAGACGACGTGGTCGACGTTCACGGCCATGATCCGGCGGTAGGCCTGGTCGGTGAGTTCGGCGATCTCCTGCTGGCCGGTGGTGACGCCGGCGTTCAGGTGGACGACGCCGAGCCCGCCGACGCGGCGCGCTTCGTCGAGCAGCGCCGGCCAGGCGTCGACCTTCGAGACGTCGGCCTGCACGCCGGTGCCCCCGACCTCGGCGGCCGCCACCGCGAGCCGGTCACCGTCGAGGTCGGCGAGCACCACGGACATGCCTGCGCGCGCGAACCGGCGGGCCGCCGCCAGCCCGATGCCAGAGGCGCCGCCCGTGACGAGGGCCACCCGGCCGTCCAGCCGCGGCCCGCCGCTCGCCGCTCCGCCGCTCGCTCTGCCGCCCCCCGCCCGGTCACCGCCAGCGGAGCCGCCCCCGCCGTCCCCGGCACGTGCAGCGCCGCGTCGACCGTCGACCACCTGGATCCTCCCTCCCCTCGGGGCCCGCACCGGCATCGGCTGCGTGCGCGGCGCCGGATGCCGACGGAGCCCGGGCCGCTCGCCGCGCCTGCCCGGCGACCGCGGTTCCGCGTCGCTGAGCGCGCACCCGGTCACGAACCATAGGCGCCTCGCCGCCTCGCCGCCTCGCCGTCTCGCCGTCACGTCACCCGGCGTCCGCCGTCAGGTCGCCCGGCATCCGGCGCCCGGCGCCGAGACCCGAGCCGCCCCCGGCCACGGTACGCTGACAGGGTCCCGGCCGCGCCGGCGGGCGACCAGCTGCTCGGTCGTCGGCGAACGAGCCACCCGACCCGACGAGGAACGAGCCGTGCGACCGATCCCTGTCGTCTTCCACATCTGGAAGCTGCAGATCCATACCTATGGCATCGGGCTCGCCATCACCTTCTGGTTCGCCTTCCGCTACTTCGAGCGGCGCCTGAAGGCGGCCGGGTACCCCTACCAGTGGCTGACGGCGGCGTTCGTGTGGATCATCGTCGCCGCCATCGTGGGTGCCCGCTTCATGCACGTGGTGAGCAACTGGAGCGCCTACGCCCACGACCCGATCCAGGTCTTCGCCGTGTGGAACGGTGGGCTCTCGTCCTTCGGCGGCCTCATCTTCGCCATCCCGACCGGCCTGGTCCTCGCCCGTCGGCGGTGCCCCTCGCTGTCGGGGGTGACGGCGATGGACCTGGTGGCGCCGGTGCTCATGGCAGCCTGGGGGCTCGGCCGACTGCTCGGGCCGCAGCTGATGGTGCGTGGCGGCGGCCACCCGACGAGCCAGTGGTTCGGCATGTACTACGCCGGCCAGGTGGGCAAGCGGCTCCCCGTGCCGATCTTCCAGAGCATCGAGACGTTCGCCATCTTCGGCGTGCTGCTGCTCATCGAGCGGCGCGTGGCGGGACGGCCCCGCGGCTTCGTGCTCGCCGTGGGCATGGCCCTGTGGGGCCTGGGGCGCTTCCTCGAAGAGCACCTGTGGCTGAGCTACCCCGGCCACCTGGGCTCCAAGCTCGTCCAGCTCGCCGGCCTGGCCCTGTTCGCCGCAGGTGCCGCCACGGCCGCGCTGCTGTGGCGCAGCCGTGACCGCCTGCCCGTGATCCCGGGTCCCCTCGCCACCGCTCCCGAGGACGCCGGGGCCGATGGAGCCGCCGTCGGGCAGGGCGCGGCCGGCGGCGACCTGCCGGGTGAGCCGGGCTCCGAACCCACCGGCGGGCCGCCACCGTCGGGGATCGGGACCGGGACCGCCCTGGGCACGGGGACCGCGACTACCTGACGCGGGCTGGCGGGCACGGCCGAGCCCGCCGGGCGGTCCCACCCCGTCGCTGGCCGCGGCCCTTCCCCGCTCGGGTGCACCCGCGCTGTCGTGACGGCCGGCCACGACCCGGGGATCGTGACGTCGTATCCCCGGGGTTCGGACCGCTGGCAGGTCCGGCGGGGACGGCCAGCCACGGCGAGGGCCGGCCGCCCGGCGGTCACACTCACTGACAGTTTCCAGCGCGGAACCAGGGGCAGCCTCCCTGGTCGCGGCACGTTTCCTCCCAGACGAGGCCGACCCCCGGCGATAGCCTGGATGGCATGCCCGACGACGTCCGCTGGCTCGACCCGCTAGAGATGCGCGCGTGGCGTAACTTCTTGGCTACCCAAAGTCGCCTGTTGGCGCACCTCGACGCCGAGCTGCAGGCGGCCGAAGACATCGGCATCTCGGACTACGGCGTGCTGGTCACCCTGTCGGAGGCACCCGGCCAGCGCCTGCGCATGAGCGAGCTCGCCGAGCGCATGCTGCTCTCCCCGAGCGGGCTGACCAGGCGAGTCGACAGCCTCGCCCGGATCGGCCTGGTCGAGCGGGCGCTGTGCCCCGAGGATCGGCGCGGCACGTTCGCCGTGCTCACCGCAGCAGGGCGGGAACGCCTGCACCGCGCCGCACCACAGCACCTCCGCCAGGTCCGCCGGCACTTCGTCGACCGGCTGTCACGCGAGGAGCTGCAGGTCCTCGGCGACGCGCTCCACGGCGTGCTCCAGCATCTCCAGGGCGACGGGCGCCACGGCGGCCGGCCGGGTGGCCGCCGCGCCAGCGGCGGCACGGGCCCCGTGAACGGCGAGGGGCCGTCGCTGCGCCCGAGCGCGGCCATGTGACGTTGGCCCCTTGGACGGCGGGGGGCACCGCCGCACCATGGGGTGGATGCGACGGGTCACGCGGGCCGCGGCCCACCGGGACGAGAGCTCGGCACGCACGCATCCGGCCGGCGCCGACGCGGCAGCGGCACCGGGCGCCGACGCGGCAGCGGCACCGGGTGCCGCCACGCCTGCGGCACCCACCGGGACCGCCGTCGTGGTCGGCGGCGACGCGCTCGTCGGTGCCCCGGGCCCCGACGGCGACCGAGTGCCGGGAGACGCCGGGCGGCCGCTCCTGGCGTGCACCGACCTGACCAAGCGCTACGGCGATCGCGTGGCCGTGGACGGCGTCAGCTTCAGCGTGGGCCGGGGCGAGGTCTACGGGCTGCTGGGACCGAACGGCGCGGGGAAGACGACCACGATCAAGATGGTGTGCGGGCTGCTCCCGCCCGACGCCGGCACCGTGTCGCTCGACGGCCGCGAACCGGCCCGCGACGCAGCTGCCCGGGCGCGGGTCGGGTACGTGCCCCAGGACGTCGCCCTGTACCCGGACCTGACCGCCGCCGAGAACCTCGCCTTCCTCGGCCGCCTGTACGGCCTGCGCGGGACGACGCTGCGCGAGCGGGTGGCGGAGGCGCTCGCGCTCACCGACCTGCAGGCGCGCGGCGGAGACCGGGTCGGCACGTACTCGGGCGGCATGCGACGCCGGCTCAACATCGCGGCCGGCCTGCTGCACCGGCCGGCGCTGCTCGTGCTCGACGAGCCGACCGTGGGCGTGGACCCCCAGAGCCGCCACGCCATCCTCGGGCGGGTTCGCGAGCTCGGTCGCAACGGCATGGCCGTCCTCTACACCACCCACTACATGGAGGAGGCGGAGCGGGTCTGCGACCGTGTCGGCATCGTGGACCGCGGCCGGATCGTCGCCGAGGGCACCCGGCGCGAGCTGGTGTCCCGCCTGGGCGAGCAGGACCGCATCGAGCTGACGGCGACCGGCGACCTGGCGGACCTGGCGGAGCAGTGCCGCGCCCTGCCGGGCGTGGAGCGCGCCGCGGTGACCGACCGCGGCGTGCGCCTCCTGACGTCGGACGGCCGGCGGGTGCTCCCGGCGCTGCTGGAAGCGGCCGATCGCAGCGGCGCGGCGATCGACAGCGTGGAGGTGGCGGAGGCGGACCTCGAGGCGGTGTTCCTCCACCTGACCGGCACGGCCCTGCGGGAGTGACCGGGTGCGCGCCGCACTGGTCGTCGCCGGCAGGAACCTCCGCCAGCGCCTGCGCGACCGCTCGGCGGTGGTGATCGCCGTCATCGCCCCGCTGGTGGTTTCCGCCCTCATGAGCCTGGCGTTCTCCGGCGTCGAGTCCTTCCACTACACGCTCGGCGTGGTCGATGCCGACGGGGGGCCGGTCGCTGCCGGCTTGCTCCAGGCGCTCCGGCAGCCCGAGCTGGCCAAGGTGGTGACGGTGCGGCGCCTCGATAGCCGGGCGGCAGCCGCCCAGGCGGTGCGCGACAAGCGGGTCGCGGCCGCGCTCGTGCTCCCCGCCGGGTTCTCGGCGTCGGTCACCGGTCCCCGGCCGCTGCCCATCGCCACGCTCACGAGCGTCGACGACACGGTGGCCGGGACCGTCACGTCGTCGATAGCGTCGACGTTCGTCGCGCAGCTCAACGCCGACCGGCTGTCGGTCGCCACCGCACTGGCCGCCGGCGTCCCCGCCGACCAGTCGGCCCGCCTGGCGGCGGCCGCCGCCCGCCTGCAGATCCCCGTGCAGGCGGTGCAGCGCGCCCTGGGCTCGCGCCCGCTCGCCGCCGTCAGCTACTACGCCCCGGCCATGGCCATCTTCTTCGTGCTCTTCACGGTGTCGTTCACCGCTCGGAGCTTCGTCGCCGAGCGGGAGCAGGGGACGGTCGAACGCCTGCGGGCCACGCCGGCGGGGGCGCGGCAGATCGTCGGCGGCACCGTCCTGTCTGCGTTCGTCTTCGCGGCGCTGGCCATGGGGACGATCGCTGTGGTCACGTCGGCCGTCTTCGGCGCCGACTGGGGCGACCCGCTCGCCGCCACCGTCGTCGGCCTGTCGATGGTGCTCGCCGTCACGGCGCTGACGGCACTCGTGATGGGGCTGGCCCGCACCCAGCGCCAGGCCGAGGGCATCTCCTCCGCCGTGGTGTTCGGCCTGGCGCTCCTCGGCGGCAACTTCGTCTTCGTCTCGGTGGCACCGGACGTCATGCAGCGCGCCGCGCTGCTCACGCCCAACGGCTGGGCCCTCCGGGCCTACATGGACCTGGCGACCGGCGGCGGCGGCCTCGGCACCGTCGCGGTCCCCGTGGCGGCCATCCTGGGGTTCGCCGCCGTGGTCGGCGCCGCCGCGGTCGCCCTGGCGCCACGGGCGGTGCGGGTGTGAGGGTGCTCGCCGTCGCCGGCGTGGCGCTGCGACGCCTGGTGCGCGACCGGACCGCCCTGCTGTTCATGGTCGTGCTCCCCGTGGTGGTGATCCTGGTCGTGGGAGCCAGCGTCCGCGGCTTCTCGACGTTCCGGATCGGGGTCGTCGACCTCGGTGCCGGGCCGTCGGGCCATGACCTCGTCGCCGCGCTCGAGCGCGCCCCGGGCCTGGACGTGCGGGACTACGCGACCGCCGCCGACGCCGCCCGGGCCGTGGCCAGGGGTCAGCTCGCCACCGCGGTCGTCCTGCCCGCAGGCATGGACCGGTCGCTGCGCGCCGGCGAGCCCGTCGACGTCGCGGTGCTGGCCGAGCAGGCCAACAGCAGCGAGCAGGCAGCCGCCGCCCAGGTCGCCGCGGTGATCGCCGAGCAGGGCGGTCTCGTCCAGGCGGCGGTGTTCGCCACCGACCAGGTCGCGGCGCTCGCCGCCGGGACCGACGCCTACGCGGCCAACCTGGCCCGGGCCGCTGCGGTGCGCCCCGGCGTGGCCGACGTCGGCGTGGCCAGCGAGGTGGTGGACGCCAAGGCCACCATCCTGCCGCAGGGCTTCAGCTACAGCGCGCCGACGATGCTGGTCCTGTTCGTCTTCCTCAACGCGGTGGTGGGTGGCGCGGCCGTCATCCAGACCCGGCGGCTGGGCATGTACGAGCGGATGGCGGCGACACCCACCGCCGTATCGGCCGTCGTCGCCGGGGAGACGCTCGCCGCCGTCGCCATCGCGCTCGGCCAGGCCGCCCTGATCGTCGGCATCGGCGCGACGGCCTTCGGGGTGTCGTGGGGCAACCCGGCCGCCGCTGCCGTCCTCGTCGCCCTGTGGGCGCTCGTGAGCGCCGGTGCCGGGATGCTGGCCGGCACCCTCTTCCGCACGCCCGAGCAGGCCACGGCCATCGGACCGTCCGTCGGCATCGCCTTCGCCATGCTCGGCGGCTGCATGTGGCCCCTCGCCGTCGTCAACGAGGCCATGCGCGAGGTCGGCCACCTGACGCCGCACGCGTGGGCGGTCGACGCGTGGACGGCGCTCATCGCCAGGGGCGGGACCCTGGCCACCATCGCACCCCAGCTCGGCGTGCTCGCCGCCTTCGCCGCGGGCTTCCTCACCCTCGCGACGGTGCGGCTGCGACGGTCGCTGGTCTGACCCGGTCCCGACGCGGCCGGGCGGCCACCGCGCCGGCGGGAAGCCCGACGCCGGATCCTCGGAGATCCGGGAATGCTGTAGCGCTCGATACAGTTGATCATGGTGATCCCGGGCCGACATCCCGGCCAGCAGCCGATGGGAGCACCCATGCCCAGCCAGCCCGCCACCCGCAGCACCTACACCACCCGCGCCGGCACCACCCGCGCCGGCACCACCCGCACCGGCACCACCCGCAGCACCGACACCACCCGCACCGGCACCACCCGCACCGGCACCACCCGCACCGGCACCTCCGGCAGCGACACCACGGGCAGCGACACCCCACGGGGCGGGCGCGGGGCCCGCAGCCGCCGGGCCTCGCGGCACGCCGGCGCTCCGCTGGCCCTCGCCGGAGGGCAGGGCACCGGCGCTCCGCGCCGGCCGCTCGCCGCAGGCCGGCACGGAGACGGCCTCGGTGCGTCGGGGCCTCGCCCCGCGGACCACGAGGGCGGTGGCGGCGACGGGCGGCCGCTGCCGCTCGACGCCGGGATCGGGTTCCGCCTCAGCCGCCTGGCACGCGCGTGGCGGGCGCAGTGGACCGGCGAGCTGGCCGCGCTCGACCTGACGCCGCCGCAGGCGGCCGTGCTGCGCGCGGTGGCTGCCGACCCCGGCTGCTCCGTGCGCGGCCTGGCTCGCATCCTCGGTGCCGACCCCATGCACGCCAAGCGGTGCGCCGACGATCTCGAAGCGCGGGGGCTGCTGCACAGCGGCCACCGGGCCACCGACCGGCGATCGCGCACCCTCGGGCTCACCGCCGGGGGGACGGTGCTCGCCGCCCGGGTCGACCGGCTGGTCCGCGCCCGCGAGGACCACCTGGCCGGCGCGCTCGGTGCCGCCGACCTCGCCCGGCTCGACGCCATCCTCGGGGTGCTCGAGTCGACGATCGGAGCGGGAGCCACCGCGAGCGCCGGGAACGGACGTGACGGCTCGGCAGGGATCCCCGGTGACCACGCGACGCCGCCTGCAGGGCACGAGCCGGCACCCGAGCGCCGGCTCGGCGCTCGTCGCGGCCAGGCGGGAGCACGGCGGTGACCGCGCCGGCACCTCACCGCGCCGGGCACCACCGGCTGGCCCTGGTGGTCATCGCCGCCGCGCAGCTGATGGTGATGCTCGACCTCACCATCGTGAACATCGCCCTGCCGGCCATGCAGCGGGAGCTCCACTTCTCCAGCACCAACCTGACGTGGGTGATCGACGCCTACGTGCTCGTCTTCGGCGGCCTCCTGCTGCTCGGTGGTCGCACCGGCGACCTCTTCGGCCGCCGGCGCATGTTCATCGTCGGCATCGCGCTCTTCACGCTGGCCTCGCTGGCGGGCGGGCTCGCCACGGACCAGGCGTGGCTGATCGCGGCGCGTGCCGTCCAGGGCGCCGGCGCCGCGATCGCCTCTCCCACGGCCCTGGCGCTCATCGCCACCACGTTCGACGAGGGCCACGAGCGCAGCCGTGCCATGGCGGTCTACGCCGGCATGTCCGGCGCGGGCGCCGCCCTCGGCCTCCTGCTCGGCGGTGCGCTGGTGGACGTGGCGTCGTGGCGGTGGGTGCTGTTCGTGAACGTGCCGATCGGGCTGGCCGTCCTGGGCCTGGCGCCAGCGGTGCTGCCGACCGCCCGGGGCAGGCGCGGCCGCCTGGACGTGCCGGGCGCGCTGACCGCGTCCGCCGGCATGGCCCTCCTCGTGTACGGCCTGGTGAGGGCACCGCAGGCCGGCTGGGGCGACCCCGCGACCGTCGCCTCGTTCGCCATCGCCGCTGCGCTGCTCGCCGCCTTCGTGGCCGTCGAGCTCCGCAGCGCGCAGCCGCTCGTCCCGCTGCGCTTCCTGGCGCACCGCAACCGGGCCGGCGGCTATGCCGTGATGCTGCTGCTCGGCGCGTCGATGCTGTCGCTGATCTTCTTCCTGACGCAGTTCCTCCAGGACGTCCTCGGCTACAGCCCCATCGGCGCCGGGCTCGCCTACGTGCCGATCCCGGTGATGGTGGGCAGCACCGGGCTCGTCGTCGCCCAGCTGGTCAAGCGCTTCGGGACCCGCCCCTTCCTGACCGCCGGCCCGCTGCTCGTCGCCGGCGGCCTGCTGTGGGTGTCGTTCGTGTCGGCGGCGTCGGGCCCGGCCGCCATCGTCGGCCCGCTGCTGCTGGTCGGCCTGGGCATGGGACTGTCGTTCGTGCCGCTGACGCTCAACGCCGTCTCGTCGGTGCCGCCGCACCACTCGGGCCTGGCCTCTGCCCTGCTCAACACCACCCAGCAGGTCGGCGGCTCCCTGGGGCTGGCAGCGCTGGTGACCGTGGCGGCGACCGTCACCCGCGACCAGCTTCGTCACGCCGCCGGCGCCATCCACGGCGCGGCAGGGGCGCCCGCCGTGACGGCCGCCCACCGCCTGGTGCAGGCGGCCACCGTCCACGGCTACCAGGTGGCGTTCCGCACCGGCGCCGCCGCCGCGGCCACCGCCTTCCTGATCGCGCTGCTGGTGGTGCGGTCGCGCCCGGCGGCGCCGGCACCCGAGCACGCACCGACGGGGGCCCGGCCGGCGGCACTGGCCGGCGACGTGGTCTGAGGCTACGACCCGGCCGGCGACGCGGTCTGAGGCTACGACCCGGCCGCGGACCCGGCGCTCGGGCCCGGCCGGAGGCGCCGGTTGCCCGAGGTCACCCTGGCGCGCCCGGAGCTCCCGGTCCGAGCTGCCGCCAGGGGGGCGCACAGCTGGTCCGCCCAGAGCAATGCCTGCGCGCACAGCTCCCGCATCTCGCCTGCCGTCACGCCTGATCGGAGGAGGGGCGGATGCCCCACCTCCCAGTCGAGCACGTCGGCGAGGATGGCCCCGAGAGGTCCCTGGTGCGCCAGCAGGGCGTCGACCAGGTCCTGGGCGAGCGGCAGCTCGGCCACGATGACGTCGAGCGGGCTCCCCAGGTGCAGGTCGAGGGCCGACACCAGGCCGACCGTGTAGGCCGAGTCGGCCATGTCGGGCGCGACCGACCGGGCGACCAGCTCGGCCAGACGGGCCCGGGTCATCGTGATCGCGAGCTGGTCGGGAACGCCCTCGCCTGCTTCGGAGAGCAGCATCAGCGTGGCCCAGCTCCGCAGTCTGCGCTGGCCGAGCCAGACCGCGCCCTCCCGGATGGAGCGGACGGCCCGGCCCATGGCACCGACGGCTCCGAGCCCGGCTGCCCGCAGGAACCGCAGGCTCAGCCCCGGGTCGGACTCGATGATCTCCTGCACCTCGGCGGGCGCGGTCTCCGGGTCGCACAGGCGGCTGACGAGCCGGAGGCAGTTGAGCCTGCCGGGGTTGAGCGCCCGCCCTGCCAGCACGACCGGCCTCGACAGGAGGTACCCCTGGAACAGGTCGAACCCGTGCTCCCGGCAGGTCTCGAACTGCTCCCGGGTCTCGATCTTCTCGGCGACGAGCCGGGCCCCGAAGGCGGTGCAGCGCTCGACCTGCTCGGCCAGGCGCTCGGGCTCCATCGCCAGCATGTCGAGCTTGACCAGGCTCGCCAGCTCCAGCAGCCGCTCGTCGCCGGGCCGCCACTCGTAGTCGTCGAGGGCGATCGTGAAGCCCTCCCCCCGGAGGCGCCGGCAGCCCGCGATCAGGTCGTCGTCGTGGACCACGTCCTCCAGGACCTCGATGACCGTCCGGCCCGGCGGGAGCGGGACCTCCTGCTCGCCCACCAGGAAGGCGCGACCGGCGTTGACGAAGGCCAGCTTGTCCCCCACCAGGCGGTCCAGGCCCAGGTCGAGCCCGGCGCGGACCAGCACGTCGGCGGTCATGGCCTCGCCGTCGGCCCGGAGCCCGGTGGGCGTCCGGAACAGCAGCTCAAAGCCCTGCACCTCCAGCGCGTCGTCGAAGATCGGCTGCCGCCCGATGAGGAACCGATCGTCGCCGGCGTCGAGGGCACGCTCGTCGTCCGCGGTGCCCGCAGGCTCGCTCCCGCCTTCCGGCGAGGACCCGCCTGCTTGCAAGGACCCGTCGTCCCGCAAGGACCCGTCTTCCCGCAAGGACCCGTCTTCCCGCAAGGACATGGTTGGCTCGCTCTTCTCGATCCGGCCAGCCCGCGCAGTCTCGCCGGTGCTCGCCGTCTCCGGCATCGACCGGTCGCGGCCCGAGCTTGAGCCGGGTGTCCGCGACCACGGAACGTCGCTCACCAGGTGGCGAGCTGCTCCCCGACGTCGACCGAACCGGACACCAGCTCCCGGGCGCCCCTGCCCACTGGCCCCGGGCGGAGCCGTTGCGTTGTCCACGTGATGGGAGAGCTATATGCTGGCGAAGTTTGCGGCCTGCAAAGAGAGGCGCACCGTGACCGTCGCGGCACGTGTCGTTGCGCAGGGGAGGGGCGGATGACCGGATCCGGCGACCGAAGCGTTCCTGGCGTCAGCCTGGGCTCCGTTGCACGGCGGCGGGCCAGCGGGTCTACCGTCCGGGCCAGCGGGTCGACCGTCCGCTCGAGCGGTCGCCGCTGCCTGCGCTGGGCGTGGCGGTCCGGTGGCGTGGCCGCGCTGCTGGTCGGATCGGCGGTCGTGCCGGCAGCAGCGGGGGCGGCCAGCGTCGCCACGGTCGTCGTCGAGCCGACGCTGCCGACGCCGCCGGCGTCCTTCAAGGCTCTGGGCGGGGTCCTCGGCCCAGCCACGTACACCTTGGAGACCGGGCCGACCCCGTACACGCTGGCACCGGTGCCCGGCGCCGGCAGCCGGTGCACGGTCCCTGCCACCCCCGCCTCCACCTGCGCCATCACCACGTCGACGGCCGGCAGCTACTGGGTGGTGGAGACCTCCGTCCCGCCGGGCAACGCCCCCAGCGCGCCGGTGCCCGTCAGCGCCAGGCTCGGAACGTCCGCCAAGGTCGCCGTGCCAGAGGTCCCTGGCGCCTGCGCCCCGGGCAGCACCGGCACGTCGGGCTCGTGCACCCAGTTCATCCCTGCCTCGCCGGTCTCCGCCTACCTGACGATCACGGTGGGCGGCACACCCGCCGCCGTCGCCTACACCTACGACGCTGCCGCCGGGGTCCTGGCCGTCACCATGCCGTCCACGACCACCACCGCCGCCCCGCAGAACGACTTCGCGCTCTGCAGTGGCCCCCTCGACATGCGGTTCGCGCTGGCACTCACCTCCACCGCCTGCTCGCTCGGCGGTGGCGGCGGGACCCTGGTCGCCAGGTACGGCGCGACCGCCTCGACCTACACGTCGGCCGTCCCCGCCAACAAGGCGAAGACGGCGTTCACCTACGACTTCTCGGTGCCGTCCGGCCGCCACTGGTTCCTGTGGGTGCTCTGCGGCGGCAAGGCCCTGGTCGCTGCCGATCCGGCCGCCACCCCCGCTGCACCGGCCGTCCCCGTGCCCACGCCGGTGACCCCGCCGCCGGTGGTGCCGGTGGTGTCGACGACGGCGTCGCCGGGGCCGGTGGTCCTCGGCGCGTCGGTGTCGGACTCGGCGGTGGTGCGGGGGACGGCCGCTGGCGGGGTGCCGACCGGCACGGTGGCGTTCTCGGTGTGCGGGCCGACGTCGTCGGCGGCGCCGTGCGCGGCGGGCTCGGCATCGGCCGTGGGATCGGGGCCTGTGCCGCTGGCAGCAGGCACCGGTGACACCGCGACGGCGTCGTCGGCGGCGTTCACGCCGGCCGCGCCAGGGACGTGGTGCTTCGCCGCCGTGTTCGCGCCGGCGGCCGGTTCGCCGTACGCCGCGGCCGCCGACGACACCACCGCGCCCGCCGACCCGGCGGAGTGCGTGAGGGTGAGCCCGCCGCCCGTGGTGGTGCGCAGCGCCTCCAGCCCGCCGCCCGTGGTGGTGCGCAGCGCCTCCAGCCCGCCGCCCGTGGTGGTGCGCAGCGCCTCCAGCCCGCCGCCGGTGATCGCCGCCTCGGCACCCATCGCCGACGCGACCACGGTCCACACCGGCGAGCCGTGGGCGGGCAGTGGCCCGCTGACCGACTCGCTCGCAGCGCTGGGCGGCGCCCTGGTGATCGTCGGTGCCGACCGTCGGCGCCGCGCCCGCCGCCGGGAGCTGCACCTCCGGGCCCGCCGGTAGCGCTCGCTGCACCGGCCGGCTCGCCCGGCAGCGTGGCGCCCGGCACGCCCGGGCGGTGGCCGCCAAGCCCCGCCCAGCCCCGCCGCGCGCTGGCGCCCGGCTCGCTGCGAAGGGTCCTGCGCCAACGTGACCGGGTCCCCGTTGAGCACTGGCGCCAGCTCTGGTCGAACAACCCCCCAGGAACGCCCCGACAAGGAGTTGCGTCGACGCACCGACGTGGTGGGGGTGGAGGGACTCGAACCCTCACTGAGGACGTTTTAAGCGCCCCGCCTCTGCCAATTGGGCTACACCCCCGTGCCCGGTCGCCCAGTCGCGAGCCGTGGCCGGCGGTGGATCTGCTGCCGCAGATCCGACCGGCAGCGCGGGCCACCGGCCGAGCCCTCGGCGAGACGAAGCCACCGTCCCCTCATCATGCACGAGCCACGCGCTTGCGTCGCATCGTCGGGAGATGCCCGTGCAACCGGCAAATTTCGGACGGTGCCGACGTCGCTCGGCACGGGCGGCGCCGGCGCTGGGCTACGCCGCCCGGGACGGCCCACTCGCCGGGTGCGGCCGTACACTGGTGGTGGCGCCGTGCCGCGTGCGCCGGTCCGCAGGCGGGCGCAGACCGGAGGACAGCGATGACCACCGCCCGACGACGGCCGGGCCGCCCACCCGGCACCGGCGGAGCCCCCGGCTCCGGCCAGGGACGCAGCTCCAGCACGGCCGCCGACGCCGGCCAAGCCCCCGGCACCGGCCAGGCCGCCGGCGCCGGGACAGCCACCGGCTGCGATGAAGCCGCCGGCTCCGGCCCGCCTGTGCCGGACCGGCCGCTCGTCCTCGTCGACGTGCAGAACTGCTTCTCGGACGGGTTCACCCCTCCCGAGCTGCCGGTGGCCGGCGTGGCCGAGGTCGACTGGGCCGGGCTGCTCGACTGCTGGCTCGACGGCGGCTCGCCGGTGGTGGCCACCCGCGACTGGCACGTCGACCCCGGCGAGCACTTCGCGCCGCCCGGCACCGACCCGGACTTCGCCACGACCTGGCCGCGCCACGGCGTCGCCGGCACCCCGGGGGCGGAGCTCGTGCCACCGGTCGCCAGGCGCGCCGGCCGCCTGGCCGCGCTGTTCCACAAGGGCCAGCACGGTCCGGGCTACTCGGGCTTCGACGGCACCGTCGGCGCCGACGGCACCGGCCAGCGCCTCCACGACTGGTTGCGCACCCGCGGCGCCGACGGGATCGCCGTGGCGGGTGTGGCCACGTCGCACTGCGTCCGCGCCACCGTCCTCGACGCCCTTCGTCTCGGGTACGCCGTGGACGTGCTCGCCGACTACTGCGTCGGCGTCACGCCCGAGGCGCACTGCCGTGCCCTCGCCGAGCTGCGCGCCGCCGGCGCCACCATCCGCAGCGGTGCCGTGCGCGCCCGCGGCGCGCCCTGAACGACCGCCGCCCGGACCGCAACCGGCCAAGCGAACGATCCGGCCCCCTCGCACCGGCCCACGCGTCCCTCGCCGACCCGGCCGGCCCCCTCGCACCGGCCCACCCGTCGGGCCCGACCGCCAGCCCC
>JAJZYI010000045.1 GCA_021798135.1 Actinomycetes bacterium
AAGCGGGCAGGTCGGGACCGGGTGGAGACGGCCGGGGTCGGCACCGCCTGCTGAGACCTGCCGCAGCGGCTGGCCCCGGCGGCAGGCGCGCCGCCCGGGCAGGATGGGTGCGTGCGTGGACGGTGGCTGCGCAGGGTCGGCCCCTGGCTGACCCCTGCCCTGGTGGTGGCCGAGGTCGCGCTCGCCTCGTCGGGGCTGCTGCCGCTGCGCGAGGCCGTGGCCAGCGCCGTGGCCGTCGAGCTCGCCCTGTGGGTGGTGGTGGCGGCTCGCGTGGTGGCCGGCGCCCGTCGGTTCCGCTCGGCTCGCCGGGGCGGTGCCGATGCGTGGCGGGCAGCCGAGGACGCGCTGGCGGCCGTCGTGCCCAGATCGTTCGCACGGGTGATCCTGCTCGAGCCGCGGCTGTGGGCCTGCCTGGTCCGCTGGGCCATCCGCCGGCACGCCGGGGTCTCGTCCGCCAGCCTCACGTACCACCGCCAGGTCCGGGGCCTCATGGGGGTGGCGGCGGCGCTCGTCGCGGTGGAGGGCGCCGTCGCCGACGTCCTGCTGTTCGTGCTCCTGCCGGGCAGCGCCTGGCGGTGGGCGGTGCTGGGCGCCCACGTGTACGCCCTGGTCGTCGTGGGCGGGCTGCACGCGTCGTTCGCGACCCGGCCGCACCTGGTCGTCGACGGTAACCTGGTCGTTCGGGACGGGATCTTCCACGAGATCGTGATCCCGCTCGGCGCGATCACCACGGCCCGCCGCGAGCGCCGAGCCAACTCCGGCCGCAGCGGGCTCCGGTGCGACCCGGGGACGCGCGGTGCGACCGTCGCGCTCGGCGACGCCACGGTCGCGCTCGGGATCGACCCCGCTGCAACGGTGGCCGTCGACGGCGTGCGCTTGCGTCCGCGAGTCGCCAACCTGGCCATCACCGTCGACGAGCCGGACCTGCTGCTGGCGGCCCTCGACCGCGGCACCGCTCGCAGGGGAGGCCGGACGCCCCCTGAGCCCGGCCGTGACGCGGTCGGCCGTGGCGCGGCCCCCTGACAGGGCCAGCCGGCCCGGGGGCCGGGGTCGGGCAGCCGATCGTCGCCTCCCTCGGCGCCCTGCGCCTGCTCCTCGCCGGCAAGCGCTCTCGTGCCATACGGCCCTGGTGGTGTCGCCGGGCGGTGCGGTCCGATGGGGGAGGTGAGCACCGACCCGACGATCCCGGGTGGCGCGAGCGACGGCGCCGACGCGCCCGACGCCGGACGCCGTGGCGGTCGCGGTGTGGGTCCGGGCGGCCGTGGCGGCGGGCCCGGCGCGAGCGACCCCCCGGGCGCAGGTGAGGACGCGGGCGCAGGTGAGGACGCGGGCGCGGGTGCCGGCGTCGCGCCGCCTGTCGTGGTGCTCGGTGGCGGCCAGCCGGCGCCGGGCACCTCCGACCGCTACCGCGGTGTGCTGTTCGCGCTCGGCGCCGTCGTCACGCCGGAGGGGGGCGTCCCCGGCAGCCGGCCTCGCGTCGTCGCATCCGCCGTGGGCCTGCTGCGCCGACTGCGCGCCGCCGGCGTGGCCACCGCGGTCGTCGCTGACCACGAGGACGCCGCCGGCGTGCTCGCCGCCGCGGCCGCCGGAGGAGCCGAACGAGCCGGAAGCACCGAGCGAGCCGCCGGCGCCACGACCGCCGAGAGAACCGCCGCTGCCGGGGGCACCGCGCGAGCCGGGGGCACCGCGCGAGCCGGGGGCACCGCGCGAGCCGGGGGAACCGCGCGAGCCGGGGGAACCGCGCGAGCCGGGGGAACCGCGCGAGCCGGGGGCGCAGCGGGCGCGGCGGGCGTGCAGGACGCAGCGGGGGCCGGCGACGGGGCCACGGAGCCGATCGTGGCCACGGACGACGCCGCGGGCGACCTTGGGGCGGCGACCGGGCAGCGGCCGGGTGACCCGGCGGGCGCGGTGCCCGCAGGCAGCCCGGGCATGGGCCGCGGGCAGCAGCCGGCCGGCGCTCCTGGGTCGGTCGCGGGGCTCTTCGACGTCGGCGTGGACGGGAACGGCGTGGTGGGGGCCGGGCGGGGGGCGGTGGGGCTGGCGGCAGCGCCGGATCCCGCCCGCCGGCTGCAGGCCGCCGAGCGGCTCGGGGCCTTCCCCGGGACCTGCGCCGCGGTGGAGACGACCCCGGCGGGAGTCCTGGCCGCGCGGCGGGCGGGGATCGACCTGGTGGTGGCCGTGGCCGCCGACGGGACGGGCCCCGATGGCGGGCCGGACCCCGCGGGGGCACTGCGCCGGGCCGGCGCCGACGTCGTCGTCGCGGACCTCGCCGAGGTGCCCGATCGCCTCTTCTTCGCCGGCGATCCCTGGCTCCTGGCCTATCGCGGCGTCGACCCGGCCACCGAGGGGGCTCGCGAAGCGCTGCTGGCCGTCGGGAACGGCGTGCTGGCAACCCGGGGATCGATGTGCCACGAGCGCTCGGACGGCACCCACTACCCGGGCACGTACGTCGCCGGCACGTTCGACCGGCTGACGTCGGTCGTCGAGGGGCGCGAGCGCAGCGACGAGTCGATCGTGAACCTGCCCGACTGGCTGCCGCTGACCTTCCGGTCCGACGGTGGGCCGTGGCTGTCGTCGGACCGCTGGTCCCTGTCGGGGTACCGCGTCGCGCTCGACCTCCGCAACGCCGTGCTGACCCGGACCGCGACCGTCACCGACGGGGCCGGTCGGCGGACCAGCTGGACGGAGCGGCGGCTGGTGTCGATGGCGGATCCGCGCCTCGCCGCGCTGCAGGTCCGGCTCGTCGCCGAGAACTGGTCGGGCCGCCTGCAGCTCCGTTCCGTCGTGGACGGCGGTGTCGTCAACGCGAACGTGGCGACGCACCGGCAGCTCAACGGCCGGCACCTGCGCGTCGTCGCCACGCGCGCCGGGCCTCCGGCCGGCCGTGGCAACGCCGGCAGCGGCGACGCCTCCCGCCGAGCCGGTGGCGCCGACCGCCTCGACGGTGCCCCGCTGGCGGTCCTGGTCGCCGAGACGGTCCAGTCGCGGATCAGGGTGGCGGTCGCCACGAGGACCGAGGTGCACCGTGCCGGCGGCCCCGCCGGGGTGGATTGCCGCCCGGCGCCCGGGGTCGACGTCGCCGGCCACGAGCTCGCCCTCGACGTGCGCCAGGGCGAGGAGGTCGTCGTGACGAAGACGGCCGCCGTCGTGACCTCGCGCCACCCCGGGATCTCCGAGCCCGCTCTGGCCGCCGAGCAGGCCGTGGCCGGGGCTCCCCGCTTCGAGGTGCTGCTCGCGGACCACGCCCGGGAGTGGTCGGAGCTGTGGCACCAGTTCGGGATCGAGCTGCACGACGGGACCGCGGCCAGTGACCGGCTGGCCGTCCGGGCGCACGTCCTGCACCTGCTGCAGTCGATCTCCCCGCACACCGCCGGGCACGACGCGGGCGTGCCGGCCCGGGGGCTGCACGGCGAGGGGTACCGGGGTCACGTGTTCTGGGACGAGCTGTTCGTCCTCCCCATCGTCGACCTGCGGGTGCCCGAGCTCGCCCGCAACCTGCTCCTGTACCGCTGGCGGCGCCTGCCGGAGGCTCGCCGCCGGGCTGCCGCAGCGGGGGGCCGGGGCGCGCTGTTCCCCTGGCAGAGCGGCAGCGACGGCAGCGAGGAGACGGAACCGGCCCTGTTCAACCCCCTGTCGGGCACGTGGATGGCCGACCACTCGCGCCTGCAGTACCACGTCGACCTGGCCGTCGCCGTCAACACGTGGCGGCACTGGCAGGTGACGGGGGATCTCGGCTTCCTGAGCCGGCACGGGGCCGAGCTGCTCGTCGAGACGGCCCGCTTCTTCGCCAGCCGCGCCACCTACGACGCGGGCGCCGACCGCTACGACCTCCGCCGGGTGATGGGCCCGGACGAGTTCCACGACGGCTACCCGGACCGCCCCGGCGAGGGCATCGACAACAACGCCTACGTCAACGTGATGGCGTCGTGGGCGCTGGCCCGCGCCCGCGAGGCGTACGACCTCCTCGGGCCGAACCTCGGCCGCGACCTGTGGAGCCGCCTGCAGCTCGGGCGTGCGGAGATCGACCGGTGGGACCGCGTCAGCCGCCGCCTGCGGGTGCCGTTCCTCGACAACGGCCTGCTGGCCCAGTTCGAGGGGTTCGGCGACCTGGAGCACCTCGACTGGCGGCGCTACCGCGCGCGCTACGGCGACATCGCGCGCCTCGACCTGGTGCTGCAGGCAGAGGGCGACTCCACCAACCGCTACCAGGTCTCCAAGCAGGCGGACGTGCTCATGCTCTTCCACCTGCTGAGCGCCGAGGAGCTGACCGCCCTGCTCGGGCGCCTCGGCTACGACTTCGACCCCGCCCGCATCCCCGAGACGGTGGACCACTACCTGGCCCGCACCAGCCACGGGTCGTCGCTCAGCCGGGTCGTCCACGCCTGGGTGCTCGCCCGGACCGACCGTGCCCGCTCGTGGGCGCTGCTGCGCCAGGCGCTGGCCACCGACCTGGCCGGCACGGCCCAGCGCACCACGGGTGAGGGCATCCACCTGGGTGCCGCTGCGGGCACGCTCGACATCCTGCAGCGCTGCTACACCGGGCTCGACGCCCGCGAGGACGCCCTGCACTTCAACCCGCTGCTGCCCGACGACCTGCGCTCCCTGCGCTTCCTCCTCCGCTACCGGAACCAGCTGGTCACCGTCGAGGTCGGCCACGAGCACCTCCGCCTGACCTCGGCGCCCGGTCCGGCGGCCCCCATCGACGTGGTGGTCCGCGACGAGCGGGCGGAGCTGGCCGCCGGCGCGACGCTCCGGTTCCGGCTCCCGGCCGAGCGCCGCCGGCGGCCCGCACGAACGCTGGGACCGCTCCGGCCTCTCGGGCCGCTCGGCATGGTGTAGGCGACGGGCCCGTCCCCGTCCCCGTCCCCGTCCCCGTCCCCGGCGGGAATGCCGCTGGTCGGCGGGGTCCCCGGCGCCGGCGCCGCCGCCCGGCCTGGCCGCCTCGGGAGCCGCGCTGGCCGCCGGGCACCCGCCCCTGGCCGCGGTGCGGGGCCGTTCGGCCGTGGACGGAGCCCGATCCCGCGGCGCAAGCTCGCGCCATGGCCGAGACCGGCTGGTGGGCCCTGCTGGGCCCGCCTCCGCACCTCGAGCCCGGCGGCCGCGGCGCCGGCGCCGGGCGGCGGGGTCGCGCGCTCGCCGGGCCGGCCGTCGTGGGGCCGCTGCGCGTCCGGCCCGGTGGCAGCCGCCTGGTCGAGCACGTTCGCGACGAGCCCTTCGACCTCGCCGCCGTCATCGAGTTCGAGACCTACCCCGTCGTCGTGGAGGGGAGCTGGCTCGACGCTCGACACGACGCCCCGCGGCCGGACCAGGCCGGCGCGGCGGAGCGCGGGGCGGCCCGGCAGCTGCACCGGTTGGGCTGCCTGCTGTCGCTGGCGTGGGACGAGGCCTGGCGGGCGCGGACCGCCCCGCGCGATGCCGGACGGGAGCAGCCGCACGTGCCGCCGTCGTGGCCGGCGCCGCCGCAGGAGCTGCCGCGCCGGCCGGCAGGTGCCGGGGCGGCACCGTCGCCGGCGCCCCGACCGGAGGTCGCCAGGAGGTCACGCGGCACGCCCGTCGCGCCGGGTGCCCGGCACGTGGAGGTCCCGCCCTGGGCCGACGCGTCGTGGGCCGCGCTGGCGGCCGACCCGGTGGTCGACATCGGCCTGAGCTTCTGGCACCAGGGCCTGCTGCTGCTGCCGGAGTTCCCGTCGTTCGCGCTCGTCGCCTTCACGGCGTCCGTCGAGGCGCTCTCGGGCTGCCGCGCCTTCCGCTCGGCGCTGCGCGGCGTCCACGCCGAGCCGTGTCCCGTGTGCGGCAACCGGGCGAAGGCCGCCCGGCGGTTCTGGGCCACCGTCGCCCTCGTCGCCGACGAGGAGGAGCTGCGACGGCTGCAGTGGGTCGTCGACGTCTACGACAGCCGGTCGGACGTGGCGCACGGCGCGAGGATGTTCGGGTTCGAGACGGCGTGGGGGCCGCTGTACGAGCATGGGCACCACCGGCTGGAACGGGCCGCGGGCCAGGTCGCCGGTCGCGCCATGGGAGGGTCGGGCGCCGGGGCGGCGTCACCGTCGGCAGCGGGCGTCGCCGGGGCCCCCGGGGCTCCCGACGGCCCGGCCGGGGAGGGCCCCGAGCCGTTCCTGTGGGAGACGCTGCCCGCCGTCAGGCAGGTGGCGGCTCGCCTGCTCCGCCGGGCGCTCGGCCTGCCCGGCGGTGCAGGCGGGTGACCGGCGGTCCGCGCGATGAGGTCCAGGTGCGCGGGGCTGGGGACGGAGACGTCGCCGGAGGATGGCGGGGTCGCCGGGGGGCGGGGCAGTCGCTGGAGAGCGGCGAGGTCGCGGCAGGACGGAGCGGCCGCCGCAGGAAGAGGAGGTGCCCGATGATCGTCGCCGTAGCGGTGACCGAAGGCGGGGAGGTCGATCCCCGGTGGGGGCGCGCCGAGCGGGTCGCCCTGGCCGACGTGACGGGAGGGACGGTGGCGTCGTGGGCCGTCCACGACGTCGGCTGGGCGGCCGGCCACGACGCGGCGACCGAGGCGAGGCACCATGCCGCCGTCGCCCGCTTCCTGCGCCAGCAGCACGTCGAGGTCGTGGTGGCCCACCACGTCGGGCCCGGCATGCGCCGCATGCTCGACACGATGGGCGTCGACGTGCACCTGGGCGCGGCCGGCGACGCCCGGTCCGCGGTGCTCGCCGCCGTCGCCTGACGTGGAGGATCACCCCCGCGGCTCGGCGACGGAGCTGGGCGGAGGGCTTGCGGCTGCGAGCGGCAGGTGGCGCCAGCCGTCCTCGTCGAGCGGTCGCCCCGGCGGCAAGCCGTGCCGGGCATGCTGGCGTGCTGTTCGCGTCGGCCCCCATCGCGCCGCGATCCGGCCCCTGCCCCCGCGTGGCCGCTACCCTGCGGGGGGCACGCCAGGCGCCGCCGCCGTCGGCAGCGCGTGGCGCGCGTGGGCGGAGCGCGGAGGCGGGCATGGAGGACGATCGCAGCGCCATCGACGGGTTGACGGCTCGCGACAGCCGGGCGTTCGAACGCGAACTGTCGTCGGCGATCGGACGGGTGTCGGCCGCACCGGAGCTCGCCGAGCTCATGGCTGGCGACGCCGGGGACCGGCTCCGAGCCGACGTCTGCCACCAGCGGGACGTCATCGCCCGCCGGTTGGGCGGCCGCCTCGCCGCGTGGCTGAGCGCCGACAGGGTCGTGAGCGACTCCTTCCTCGGGCTCCAGCGTGTCGAGCGCTTCCTCGCGCTCGCCGCCGTCCTGCTCGCGGTCCCGGCGATCTTCGTCGACCTCGGGCTCGTCTCCGAGGCCATTGGCCACCACGTCCCGTACACGCCGAGCCCGGAGCTGGGCGCGGGCCTGCTGGCGACCATCGCTGCGGTGATCGCGGCGGTCCCGGCGGTGCTGGGCGTCCTGCGCTGGCAGGCCCTGTTCGTCACCGCAGCCGGCAAGCGCTTCACGGCGTCGAGCGCCCGGCACCGCGAGCTCGCCCAGGTGCTCCGCTCCTCGCTCGACCTGGTCGTCGCCGAGCAGCTGCGCCTGGCGGCCGGCTCGCCGGCGGCGCGTGCCGCCACGGGACCTCCCCCGGCTGCCGCTCGCCGGGCGGGACCGCCGAGCCCCGGTGGCGCCGAGCTCGCCCGGGGCGCCGGCGAGCCGCCGCCCGCGGATGCGGCGGCCCCGGCTCGGGCGTGGTCCTTCCCGAAGCGCGCGCCCGCGCTGGTGGAGCTGAGCGTGGTCGACCCCATCCCCACGTCCACGCTCGGGTCCATCGAGCGGTTCATCGCCGACCACCAGGCATGCGCCATCGGGGTGGCGGGGCCGCGGGGATCGGGCAAGTCGACCATCCTCCGGCACCTCGCCCAGTCGAGGGACGCCACCGTCGGTGTCTACGTGCCGGCGGCCGTGCGCTACGAGCCCAACGAACTGCTGCGGCGGCTCTTCGAGGCCATCGCTCGTGAGATCGGCGGCGAGGACGCGCCGGTCGCCGGGGCCGGCGTGCGCCGGCCGGCGGAGCGCGCCGTGCACCGGCGCCTGGGTGCCGCCGGCCTGCTCGTGGCGCTGGCGTACGGGGCGGCCGCCCTGCTGGTCCTGGGCGGCGGGCGCCGGGCTCCGCACCTCGACTTCTACCAGTGGGTCGGTGCCGGCCTCGCAGCGTGCACCGTCGGCCTCGCCGCGGCCTGGTGGAGGATCGTCAGCCAGAGCCGGGACCGATCACTGGCCAGCCAGGCGGTCGTCGAGCCAGGCGTCGTCCTCGAACGGCTCCGGCTGAAGCGGAGCCGCACGGCGGAGAGTGCCGTGAGCATCTCGGCGCTGTCCGGGGTGTTCAAGCTCGCCGCTACCGAGGCGACCACGGTGACCGAGAAGGAGCTGGGGCGGGCCCGGCTGGTCGCCGACTTCCACGCGTTCGTGCGGTTGATGCTGTCGTCGCAGACCACGCCCCCCGTCGACAGGCTGGTCGTCGCGCTCGACGAGATGGACAAGCTGCCGACCCCCGACGAGACGATAGCGGTGGTCAACGAGCTGAAGGACGTGCTGCACATCGAGAGGACGCACTTCCTGGTGGCCATGTCGAGCGACGCGCTGGACCGCTTCGCGCTCCGCGGCGCTCCCGACCGGGACGCGTTCGACTCCACGTTCGACCACACCGTCGAGGTCGAGCCGCTGCGGGCCTCGGAGTCGCTGGAGGTCATCGGCCGGCGGGCCACGCGCTTTCCCGCGGGAGCAGGACTGCTGTGCCACGTCCTCGCCGGCGGTCTCGCCCGTGACGTGGTGCGGGCGGCCCGGAGGTGCGTGGAGATCGCCAACGCCGACGACGGACAGGAGCTGTGGCAGATCGCGCACCGGCTCGTTGCCGGCGAGGTCCGGCGTCGGTTGGTGGCGGCGCTGCGGATCGACGGCCACCTCGCGACCATGGCTCCGGACCGCCTGCGGGAGCTGAGCCGAGCCGTTGCCGAGCTGGAGCTGGACGTGATCGAACGGGCCGTCCCACCCGGCGCAGGGTCGCGGGCCGTCGCAGGGTTCTACGACTGGCTGGCCGTCATGAAGGACGTGGTGGCGCTGTTCTGCGAGCCGACCTCGTGGTCAGCCGACGGCAGCCTGACGGCCGACGGCGAGTGCCGGGCGCTCGAGCTGGCGACGAGCGTTGCCGGTCTGAGCCGCGCCGAGGTGCTGCTGTCGCACGAGCTGGCTGGTGGCGGGCCCGCTGCAGAGAGCCGGTTCGAGACCGAGGGAGCGCCCGACGGCACCGCCGCCCCGGGGGCCGTCGTCGCAGGCCGGTAGCGGGCGCGCAGCGCGGCTGTCGCGCCAGACTGCACCCGTGGACCTGCTCGACGGCATCGCCACCACCCGCTCGATCCGTCGCTACACGGCGGCGCCAGTCACCGACGACCAGCTGGCCACGGTGCTGTGGGCGGCGAGCCGGGCGCCGTCCGGCTCGAACCGCCAGCCGTTCCGCTTCGTCGTCCTCCGGGACGGCCCCAGGGCCGCCGTCGCGCGCCGCCTGCTCGGCGATGCCGCCCGGGCCTTCTGGGCGGCCAAGCGCAGCGCCGACGGCTACGACCGGGGCTCGGGCGCCGACGAGCGGTCGGCCAAGGCCCGCATGGCCCGGACCATGCAGGACTACGTCGACCACTTCGACGACGTCCCGGTGGTCGTGCTCGCGTGCCTGGTGCGCCATCGCGGCGCCGACCCGCTCGAGGGCGGCTCCGTGTACCCCGCCTGCCAGAACCTGCTCCTCGCCGCCCGGGCCATCGGCCTCGGCGGCGTGATGACGCAGGTCCACCTGCCGGTGGCCGGCGAGCTGGCGGCCGTGCTCGGCATCCCGCCCGACGTGCCCATCCACGCCACGATCACCCTCGGCCACCCTGCCGGCAGCCACGGGCCCGTCCGGCGGCGGCCGCTGGCGGAGCTCGTGTACGAGGACGGCTGGGGCGAGCCGGCACCCTGGGCGCGCGACCCGGCTGGCACGAGGTTCACCCAGGCGGGCCCGCCGCCCGGGTCCCGGGCTGCGGAGCGCTGAGGCGCAGCTTCGGGCCGCCGGCGCCGTGCCGCCAGCGGGCGGGATCCCCACCTGCGGGCCGCTGAGGCTCCGGTTCGGGCCGCCGGCCGGCGGGATCCCCACCTGGCGGGCCGCCGGCGCCGGACGGGTCGGAGCCGGCGGCGGTCAGGCGGTGGCCGTCGCGCCGATCCGGGCGAAGGCCCGCTGCAGCCGCTCGCGCGCCTCGGCGGCGACCGCCGCCACGGCGTCGCCGCCCAGGACGTCCACCGGGTCGGCGGACGCCACGCGCGTGCCGGTCCCGGCCGGCTCCAGCACCACGTTGCACGGCAGCAGCAGGCTCACGGTCGGGTCGGCCTGCAGCGCCCGGTTGGCCAGGTCCGGGTTGCAGGCGCCGAGGATGCGCAGCGGGGGGCGCTCCACCCCGATCTTCGCCTTCAGGGTCGCAGCCACGTCGATCTCGGTGAGGACGCCGAAGCCCTCCTCGCCGAGCGCGCGCCGGACCTCCTGCTCGGCCTCGTCCATCGCCAGGTCGACGGTCGTCTCGATCGATCGCATCAGGTGTCCTCCGGTGGTCGTCGTGGTCGATGTCTCGCACCCGGCCCGACACGCCCGCACGCCGGTGCTCGCAGCGTACGGGCCGGGGTGCCGCCGGGCCAGCGGTGCCGGCACGGTGCGCCGCCCCCGGCGGGGCGGGCCGCGGTCGCGGGTCAGGGCATCCTGAGCAGGAGGCGCTCGAACAGCCGGCGTGCGGCCTCGCTCCGCGGACCTGCAGCGTCCTGGCCGTCTCCGGCCTGGCCCAGGCAGGTGCCCACGCCGCCGGCGAGCAGGGCGAAGCCAGCCTGCTCCAGCGCGGCGATGGCCGTCGACAGCTGGCCGATCACGGCGGCGCAGTCCTGCCCGTCGAGCAGCATCCGCTCCACGGCGGCGACCTCGGCGCCGCTGCGCCGGAGCCTCCCGACCACGCCGCCGACGACCTCGGTGGGGACCGGGGCGACGGTCCCCGCCGCCCACGTGCCGGGACTGGTGTGGGGTCGCTGCATCACCATCGGGCTGACCTCCTCGTCACCGTCAGGCTGGCTTCCTCGCCGGCTCGTGACCGGCGTCCTGCTCGCCCCGGAGCGCCGGCCGCCTCCTCGCGCGGGGCCCGGCGCCGGCGCCGGTCGACCCGGGCCGCCGCCGGAGGACGGCCCTGCCGCTCCGGCAGGGGCCGCCCGCGCCCCCCAGGGCGCTCAGCTGGTGGCGCTCGCCGCGTTGGCGGCGACCTGCCTGCGTACCTCGTCCATGTCGAGGGCGCGGACCTGGCCGATCAGGTCCTGGAGCACCGGTGCGGGCAGGGCGCCGGGCTGCGCGTACAGGAGCACCTGGTCGCGGAAGACCATCAGCGTCGGGATCGACATGATGCCGAACCGCATGGCCAGCTCCTGCTGGTCCTCGGTGTCGACCTTGGCGAACGTGATGTCGGGGTGCTGCTCCGACGCGTCGGAGAACACGGGAGCGAACGCCCGGCAGGGGCCGCACCACGAGGCCCAGAAGTCGATCAGCACGATGTCGCTCGACTGGACGGTCTCGTCGAAGTTCGCGCTGGTGAGTGTCACGGTGGCCATCGTCCCTCCAAAGGTCCTGTGTGCGGCTTCCGTGAACGATGCCAACACCTGTACCCCCTGGGGTATTCCAACCGACTGGGTGCCCAGGTCGGCGGGCTGGGCCGGTCCGCGGCGGGCCGGGGGCGGTGGCAGTGGGATGGCGATTGCGCCAAGATCGACAGGTCGGGATGCCGCACGGACGGGGCCGGTTGGCTCCCGCCCCCGTCCCCGGGGCACCGCCGGCCTCTGCGAACGGCGGTGCCCGGCCAGGTCGAGTCCGACAGGATGGGAGGAACCGGCCAGCGTCCGACCGGGGGAGCAACCAGCCAGCGTCCGACCGGGGGAGCAACCAGCCAGCGTCCGACCGGTCGGGCCGGCCCGTGGGGCCCGACGGGGTGGGGATGCTCCCCCACGGCTGCGGCACGCTCGGTGCCGGCACGGCCGGAGCACGTGCCACTGTGGGTGGCGGCAGCGGGAGGTTGCCGGGGTCCGGGTGGAACCGGGCCCGGCACTCGAGCGTCTAGAGCGATGTGGAGGAGGGAATGTCGGAACCGGGAGGACGGGGCGAGGTCGACGGCACCGAGCGTGCCGCGCCCGTCCGCCTCGCCGGCGCGCCCCGCTCGTGGCCCGGTGCCGTCGAGGAGCTCTACCGGGAGCGCTTCGGGCAGCTGGTCCGGCTCGCCGCGCTGCTGACGGGCTCGTCGGCGGTGGGCGAAGAGATCGCCCAGGACGCCTTCATCCGCTGCCACCGGGTGCTCGGCGACGTCGACCAGCCCGCGGCCTACCTGCGCGCCGCAGTGGTCAACGGCTGCCGGAGCTTCCACCGGCGCCGCAAGCTGGCGCTCGGCCTGTGGCCGCGGACCGGGGTCCTGCCGGAGTCGGTGGACCCGGAGCTCCACGAGCTGGCCGACGTGCTGGCCGTGCTGCCCGAGCGCCAGCGCACGGTGCTCGTGCTGCGCTACTACGCCGACCTGAGCGAGGTCGAGATCGCCGACGTCCTGGGATGCCGGCCGGGAACGGTGAAGTCGCTGGCCCACCGCGGGCTGGCCCGGATGCGGACGCTGATCGAGGCGTGAAGGCCGAGCCGTGACCGACGAGGTCTTCGAGCAGCGCCTGCGCCGCGACCTCCGCCGCCTCGCCGACGAGCTGGCCGGAGGTCCCGAGGAGCCCCGCCGCGCCCGCGCCGGCACGGGGCCGGGGCGCCAGCGCGACGCCGGGCGCACCCGCCAGAGGCGGCGCCCGGCCGCCGGCCTCGCCGATGCCGCGCCCACCGCGCTGGACCGCGGTCGCTCGGCCCCAGCGATCCGGCCACGCCCCGGCGCCGGACGCCGCCACCGCGCGGCGCGGGCCCGGTCGATCCTGTCGCCGGCGTTCGGCCGGACCCTGGTGGTCGTGTGGCTGGCGGTGGCGGTGTGCCTCGTCGGCTCCGGCGTGGTGGCGGGGCGGGTCCTGACTGCGGCCCCGGCGCACCTGCAGGGCGAGCCCGCCGTGGCGACCCTGTCGGACGTGCCCGGCCCCCTCGCGTACCTGTCGGGGGGCGAGCTGTTCACGGCCGAGCCCGGGAGCGCGCCGCGGCCGGTCGTGCGGGCCGGCGAGCCCGGATCGGCGCCGCAGTGGTCCGCCGACGGCACCTGGATCGCCTACCTGGGCGGTGGCGACCACCTCCACCTGGTCCGGCCCGACGGCAGCGACGCGCACCTGGCGCTCGCCGCCACGGTGACGGCGATGACGTGGTCGCCGGCCTCGAACCTGCTGGCCGTGGTGCCGGCGAACGGGTCCATGGCGGACGACCTGGTGCTGGTGAAGGCCGCGAACGTCGCTTCCGCCCCGACCGTCGTCGCCCGGCACGTGTCGTCGTTCGTGTGGTCCGCCGGCGGCCGGCAGGTCGCCTACAGCGTGGCCGGCAGCGGGTCGCAGCGGGACCGCCTGTTCGTGCGCAACGTGGTGACCGGCACGTCCCGGCCCCTGCCCTACGTGCCGCCGGCGGGCACGGGCACGATCCTGGCCGGGTGGTGGCCCGACGGCAGCGGCCTGCTCCTCTGGCTCGACCCCGGGCGCTCGCCCGCCGCCGAGGCGACCGGGCTGGAGCTGGTGGCCTTCCCCCTCACCGGGACAGCGGCCGTGCCGCTCGCCCGGACGTTCGTGTACCTGCCGTGGCTCGCCTGGTCGCCCGACGGCCACCGCCTCGCCATCGTGGCGCAGCCCGGCGCCTTCCCGTGGCAGGGGAGCCGCATCGACGTCTGCCGCCCCGCCGCCGGCACGTGCACGGCGCTGCCCCAGCCGGCGGGCACCGTCAGCCTCGACCCGGCGTGGTCACCGGCCGGTGACCGGATCGCCTTCGTGCGGGCGCCCGTGCTGGCGAGCTCGTCACCCGGCGGCGGCCTCGCCCACTGGTTCCGCCAGCGGCGGCTGTGGGTGGCGCGGCCGGACGGCAGTGGCGCCCGGCCGGTCGCCGGGGCGAGCGCCGGGGCCGCCCAGCCGGCGTTCGGGCCTTCGGGCCGGTCGATCGTGTACGTCACCGCGCAGGCGGTCCACACCGTCGCCGTGACCGGCGGTCATGAC
>JAJZYI010000046.1 GCA_021798135.1 Actinomycetes bacterium
GCGTCGTCCGGCTCGAAGGCGCCGGCTCGGCTCGGGCCCGCCGCCCGCGGGGCAGCCGGGCTCCTCGACCTGGTGGCGGTCCAGCGCCTCGACGGCGCCGGCACCGTGGTCGCCGCCGGCGAGCTCCCGCTGCCCGTGGCGGCGCGGGACCGTGCCGTCGCCGCCCACCTGGCGGGCACCTGGCTCCGCACCGAGCAGGTCAGGGGGGCGCCCTACCGGGTCATCACCGTGGCCACGCCCCGCGGTGCGCTGCAGCTCGCCGAGGGCCTCGGCCAGGTGGACGGCACCCTGGCGGGGCTCCGCTGGCGCCTGGTCCTGCTGGCCCTGGCCGTGATCGCCGCTGCCGCCGCCGTCGGCTGGCTGGTCGCTCGCCGGATCACTGCGCCGCTGGCCGCCCTGAGCGCCGTCGCCGACGACGTGGCCGGTGCCGGCTCCCTCGACGCCGCCGAACCGGCCGCCTCCGGCGCGCTCGCCACCGCGGCGGAGGGGTCCGACGAGGTGGGCCGCCTGGCGCGCGCCCTGCGGTCGATGCTGGGCGCGCTGGCTCGCGGCCGCGAGCAGCAGCGGCAGCTGGTGCACGACGCCGGGCACGAGCTGCGCACCCCGCTCACGAGCCTCCGGGCCAACGTCGACCTGCTGCGCCGCCACGGCTCGGCGCTGCCGGAGGACACCGTCAGGCGCGTCCTCCAGGACCTCGACGCCGAGCTCACCGGGTTGACCAACCTGGTCGACGAGGTGATCGAGCTGGCCACCGACAGCCGGGTGGCCGAACCCGTCGAGCCCGTCCGGATCGACGGCGTGGTGGCTGCGGTCGCCGAGCGCGCCCGGTCCCGGTGGGGCCGTGAGGTGGTGGTCGACGCCGAGCCGTGGGTGGTGCTGGGCGGCTGCCGGTCGATCGAGCGGGCCGTGTCGAACCTGGTCGACAACGCGGCCAAGTTCAGCCCGCCAGCGAGCCCGATCGAGGTCACGGCCCGTCGCGGGTCGGTCGTGGTCCGCGACCACGGCCCGGGCATCGCCGAGCACGACCTCCCCCGCGTCTTCGACCGCTTCTACCGGGCCGAGGCGGTCAGGAACCTGCCCGGTTCCGGCCTGGGGCTGTCGATCGTGGCGCAGGTGGCGGCCGCCCACGGTGGCGCCGTCTCCGCCCGCAACCACCCGGGCGGGGGGGCCGAGCTCGCCCTGCGCCTGCCGCCGTCCGCCTGAGGCTGGTGGCGGGGCCGCCGGCCGGGGTGCCTGTGCCGGGGGTGGCAGTCAGGCGTCGGTCGGCGCGACCCGCACGGTCGCTTCCCACACCGGCGGCCCCGCGGTCACGTCGATCGTGCCGCCTGCGGCGTCGACCAACCCGCTCAGGGCGCTCGTGTCGGGGCCGGGGGCGCCGGGCAGGGTCTGGACCGTCACGCGGACCTCCGCCGGACCGCACACGGTCACGGCGAGCTCCTCGCCGGTGCGGGCCAGGCAGCGGAGCAGCTCCCCGGTGAGACGGCTGACCCGCGCCGCGACGGCAGGGTCGACATAGCCGGCGTCGGCGACGTCGAGCCGGCTGGGCGTGCCCACGACCTCGCGGATGAGCTCCAGCTCGACGGCGAGGGCGGCGCCCACCGTCCCGTCCCACGGGACGGGCAGCGCTGCCGACGGCCCGGCGATCTCGCGCCACTCGCGCTCGAGGCGGACGCGCTCGAGCTCCCACAGCGCCGCCAGGGCCCCGGCGCCCGGCGCCGAACCACCCGCTCCGCCGTCACCCTGCGCCGGGGCGCCGGCTGCTGCCGCGCCGCTGGCCGCGACGTCCCGCGGGCCTCGCGCGGACGAGCTGGCTGCCTCGGCCGCCCGGGTCTCGGCGGTCGAGGCCCGGTGCTCGGCATCGGCTGCCCTGGCGTCGGCGGCCGCGGCGTCCAGCGCTGCCTGCTCGGCCCGTCCCATGGCCTCGTCGGCGCGGGCTTCGGCGGCCGCGGCGTCCAGCGCTGCCTGCTCGGCCCGTCCCATGGCCTCGTCGGCGCGGGCTTCGGCGGCCGCAGCGCGTCCGTCGGCCTCGGCGGCACGCTCGGTGGCGCGAGCAGCGTCCTGCTCGGCGCGAGCGGCGCGGTCGTCAGCGGCGTGCACGGCGGCCTGCAACGCCCCGCGCTCCGTGCCGGCCTCGTCGAGCGCGGCTCGCAGGTCGTCGGCGCGCGCCCGCTCGCCGGCGAGGGTCCCGGCGCTGCGCCGCCCGAGCACGGCGGCCGCTGCCACGGCGACGGCCGCGACCGCGACGGCGACGGCGGCGAGGACGGTCATCGCCGCGACCGTAGCGGCTGTGGGCGGCAGGGTCGCCCCGTGCCGTGGTGGCGCCCGTCGCCAGCGGTCGGCGCGTCAGGAACCCAGGTCGAACCGGTAGACGTTGGTGTCGCGTCGGGCGAAGCCGACCCGCTGGTAGAGCCGGTTGGCCGCCTCCCGCGACGGGCGCGACGTCAGGTCCACGGTGCGGGCCCCGGCCTGCCGGGCCCGCTCGATCGCCGCGGCCGACAGGGCGGCACCCACCCCGGCCCCACGAGCCGCCTCGTCGACGACGACGTCCTCGATCCACGCCCGGACTCCCGTGGGCACGTGGAAGACGGCCAGAGTCAGGCTGCCGACCACCCGCCCGCCCAGGCGGGCGACGAAGAGCGAGGTGGCGGGGTCGTCGACGACGGCGGCCAGGTCGTCGGCGGTGAGCGGCGGCGCCGAGGACGACAGCTGCGGCAGCAGCGCCGCCATGGCGGTGACGAGCTCGGCGTCGACCCCTGTCGCCTCGGAGATCGCGACGTCGGCGGTCGGCGGCCCGGTCGGTGGCACCGGGCCAGCGTAGTGGCGCCCGGTGGGCCCTGCGGGAGCCGCCGCCTTCCGCGCCGACGGCCTGCGGGCGGGTGGCCGCGCCGAGGCGGGCGCGGTGGCGCGCCGGCGGCGGCCCGGGTGGGTGAGGGGAGAGAGGTCCCGGGCCGCGGCCGGCGCGATCATGCGGCGGGGCGGCGCTCCCGTCCGCAGACCTGGCGGAGCCGCTCGTCGAGCTCGTCGAGGGCCCGCCGGAGATCCTGGAGCTCGTCCAGTGCGTTGCGGGCTGCGCCGCCCGCCGACAGGTGGGGCAGCCGTGATGCGAGCGAGCGAGGTGCGCGGTCCACGGTGCCCTCCCGGCCGGTCGACCGCCGCCAGGTGGCGCGGTGCCGGCACCCGTTACCGTACGGAGCCCATGTGTCCGATGGGTCGCGGATGTGTGAACGGTGCGAGAACGATCGCTGGCGCCGCGCATCGTTGGCAGGGCTGCCCACCGCACACGCGGGTCGCTGGGTCACCGCCCGCCGCGGGTCGAGGCCGTGGGCAGTGGCCCGCCGCTCACCGGGGTCGCGCCGTCGCGGCTCGCGTCCCGCTGCCGGGGCGGACGTCCGCGCCGCTCAGCCGGTCGCCGCCGGCCGGGAGCCCGAGCCGGCGCCTGCCGCGGCAGCGACGCAGCGGGCGACGGTCGCCGGTGGCGACGTCAGCGGCCTGCAGGCGAGCACCGCGGTGCTCGGGACGCGCCAGGGCCGCGGGTCGCTCCGGACGCCCGACCAGACGAAGGCGCCGTCCTGGCGCGCCGGCAGCGCGCCGAGGACGACGGAGAGGAACCCGACGGCGTATGCGGGGGATCCCGCCGTCCCGGTCACCACCACCGTCGTCACCTGCCAGCGGTCGATGGCGCGCCGCAGCGTGGCGACGGCTCCGGGGGTGGCGAGCGGCGGCGCCGAGTAGCCGGTGAAGGCGCTCAGCATCGCTTCGGCGCTGCCGGGGGCGGGCTTCGGCTGGAACCGGCCGTCGGGCCCGGGGACGAAGGCGTCGCCGCCCGCCATCACGACGTGCATGCCGGCGATGGCCTGCCACGCGCTCGTCTGCGAGAGGCCCCAGGGCAGGGCCAGGACGACCGATCCCGTAGCGAGGTGCGCGCCGGCCGTGGTGTACCAGGTGGGCACCGCCACCGGCCGGGTGGCGTAGGGCAGGTCCGTGACGGCCCCCACGGGTGCGAGGACGGCTGCGGCCACCGTCAGCCCCGCCGCGGCGGGCAGCGCGCGTCGCGCCAGCGCTCGGCGCCGGGCGACCGACGGCCGGCGGCCGGCGAGGCCGGTGACGGCCGCGTGGCCCGTGACCTGCGGCGGGGTCCCGGCAGGCGCTGGGGCGGGGTCGCCGCCCGGCGCCGTGCCGGCGGGGCCGTCCGCCTGGGCGAGCCCCGGCGAGCCGTCCCTCCCCACCCGGCCGGGAGCATTGGCGCGCCCGCCGTGCCCGCGCGCGGTCCGGCTCCGGACGTGCGAGACGAGCCCGTCGAGCCCCGCCGCGCACACGACGGCGACGAACAGGTCGGTGAGCCCCGCCAGCCGCCCCGGGCTGGCCTCGCTGGCCAGGGGCAGGTGGGCGACCAGCTGCCAGGGCAGCCACCACTGCGCCGGCGGCATGTGCCGCGCGCCGGTGGCGAACGCTCCCGGCGTGCCGACGAGCGCGGTGCCGAGTGACAGGGCGGCGAGCACGACGGCCATGACCGCGCCGAACTGCACCAGCCGGGAGCGGCGGAGCAGCACCACGGTGGTCGCCGCGGCGGCGAGCACCGTCGGCCCCAGGTAGTTCTGAGCCGGTCCGGCCTTGCCGAAGTAGCCGAACACTCCCGGCTGCAGTGCCTGGCGGGACGCGTCCCTGCCGGTGAGGAGGAAGTCGGCGAGCGTGTTGCCGGTCTTCGCGATGAAGGGCCACGGCGCGCCGACGGTGTGGCGCGGCCCCTCCAGCGCGTACCAGACCGGGTACGCCAGCAGGGCGACGGCCACGGCGCAGCCGGTCCCGACGCCCCGCACGGCTGCCGGCACGCGGCGTCGCAGCTCCTCGGGATGCCGGCGTGCCGCCACGGCGACGACGAGGGCGGTGCCGATGACGGCGGCCAGGGCGGTGAGCACGACCATCTCCGGGCTGACCAGGTACTGCACCGTGGCCAGCACGCCCAGCGCGATGCCGACCGGCACGGGTCGCCGGCGCTGGCGAACGAGGAGCTCGTCCAGGCACAGCAGCACCAGCGGCGGGATGGCCAGGAACGCCGCCTGCAGGTGGACGTACTGCAGCTCCGAGATCACGAACGGCGAGAAGCCGTAGAACAGGCCACCCAGCGCCGCGGCAGGCCACCACCGCAGCCAGCGCCGGAGCAGGGCGAAGGCGGCGAGCGCCGAGAGCACCGGGGTGACCAGCAGCACCAGGTTGACCGTCGCGACCGGGCCGAACGCCCACGTGACCGGGCTCACCGCGACGGCCAGGGCGAGCACGCCGGGGTTGTCGAGCATGTTGACGCCGCCCGGGTGGTAGTCGGCGCCGGTGAAGAACGGCAGGTGGCCGTGGCGCAGGGCCTCGGCCGGCGCGGCGAAGAACCACAGGTACTGGCCGGGGTCGCCGCAGGCGCACAGGAACCTCGAGGACGGGTGGCCCGACCACACCGGCCACCACATGGCGAGCGACAGCGCCAGGTACGCCGCGGCGACCGCGGCGGTCGCGGCGACCGCAGGCACCCGGTGCCCGGCTCGCCGCCCGGCGGTGGCATGGCGCCCGCCCCCTCGCTGGCGGGTCGCAGGCGGCGCTGCCGGGCCCGTCCCGGGCGCCGCCACGGTGGCGGCGTGCCCTTCCGCCCCCTGTCGCATGGGGCGAGCATGGCACACCACCGCCGGCACGTCGGCACGCGCCGAGCGTGTCAACCGGTGCGGCCTCGCCCGCCGTGATGGCCGCCGGCCTGCACGCGCGGCGGCCGGTGTGTCTGGCGGCGCGGCGGCCGGTGTGTCTGGCGGCGCGGCGGCCGGTGGTGTTGCCAGGTTCTCGCCGACAGCCCACAATCAGGGGTGGTCTTGGCGCGTCCCGTGACCTGCGGGGCGGGGCCGGCCGAGCGGGCCGGGACCGGGGTGGGGAGCAGGCGTGGCTGCACACCGGTCGCGGCCACGGCGTGGGCGCCACGGCCACGACGTTCGGCCCACGAGAGGAGCGGCCGGGGTGCGACGACCGACGGGAAGCGGAGTGGCCGGCGGGGACGGGCCCGACGCGCCGGAGCCCGACGAGGCGGTGGACGTCGCCATCGTGGGTGCCGGCTTCGGCGGCCTCGGCATGGCGGCGCGCCTGCGGCGGGAGGGCACCCGCTCGTTCGTGGTGATCGACGGCGGCGACGGCATCGGCGGGACGTGGCGCGACAACACGTACCCGGGCGCCGCCTGCGACGTCCCGTCGACCCTCTACTCGTTCTCGTTCTTCCCGTCGACGTGGCCGAGGCGCTTCTCCGGGCAGCGGGACATCCTCGCCTACCTCGAGCGCCTGGTCGACGAGCACGGGCTCGGCCCCTTCCTGCGCATGGGGGCGCGGGTCGAGCGCATGGACTTCGACGAGGGCAGCGCCCGGTGGCATCTCCGCCTGGACGACCGCCGCCTGGTCTCGGCCCGTGCCGTCGTGAGCGCGGTGGGCCAGCTCAACCGCCCGGCGGTGCCGGACATCGAGGGCGTGGAGCGGTTCGCCGGGCCGTCCTGGCACTCCGCCCGATGGGACCACTCGGTGGACCTCGCCGGCAAGCGGGTGGCGGTGGTGGGGACGGGCGCGAGCGCCGTCCAGTTCGTCCCCGAGGTGGCCAAGGTGGCGGCGCGCACCGTCGTCTTCCAGCGCAGCGCGCCCTACGTCCTGCCCAAGATGGACCGGCCCTACAGCCGCCTGGAGCGGGCGGTGCACGAGCGGGTCCGCGCCGTCCAGCTGGCGGACCGGCTGCGCGTCTACCTGACCGGCGAGACGCTGGGCCTCGGCATCGTGCGGTCCCGCAGGCTGCTGGCCGCGTTGACCGCGCTCTGGCGGCGCTCCATGCACGCGCAGGTGGCGGATCCGCAGCTCAGGCTCGCCTGCGAGCCCGACTACGTCATGGGCTGCAAGCGCGTCCTGTTCTCCAACGACTGGTACCGCACGCTGGCGCGGCCCGACGTCGACCTGGTCACGGACCCAGTTGCCGAGGTGACCGCCACCGGCGTGCGGACCGTGTCGGGCCGCGAGGAGCAGGTCGACGCCATCATCTTCGGGACCGGCTTCGCCACGTCGGACGTCCTCGCTCCCGTGGAGGTCACGGGCCTCGGCGGGCGCTCGCTGCGCGAGGAGTGGAGCGACGGCGCGTCGGCGCACCTCGGCGTCACGGTCAGCGGCTACCCGAACCTCTTCCTCCTGTACGGGCCGAACACCAACCTGGGCTCGAACTCGATCGTCTTCATGCTCGAGGCGCAGATCGGCTACGTCCTCGGCGCCCTGCAGGCGCTCGACCGCGAGCGCCTGGCGTGGGTCGACGTGCGCGCCGACGTGCAGCGCCGCTTCGCCGCGTGGGTCGACGCCACCAGCCGCAGGACCGCGTGGACCTCCGGGTGCCACAGCTGGTACACGACCACCGACGGCCGCAACACCAACAACTGGCCCTCGTTCACGTTCGTCTACCGCTGGCGGCTCCGCCGGTTCGACCTGCTCGACCACACCGTCATGCCACTGCGGGCGAGCCCCCTCGCCACTGCCGCTCCACCGCCCGCCAGCGCCACCTGGGCGACGGCGGCGGGGTCTCGGTGACCGGGACGGGGCCCGTGGCGTCCGCGACCGCCGGGGAGCCCGCGGCGTCGGGGTCCGCCGCGGCGCCCCGGGCGCCCGTGACGGCCGGGACTCTCGAGGCGCCGTCGAGCGGCGCCAGCCTGCTGCCGCCTCCGGCACCGGCGCCGTCGCTGCCCGCCGCCGTCCTTCGCCTCTCCATGGCGATCGTGAGCCGCCGCTGCTTCGACCCCCGCCTGACGTGGCCGGTGCAGCGCAGCCGGCTGCGGGCTGCCGGTCGCCTCCTGCCGCTGCCGCGCCTGGCTCGAACGACGACGGCGACCCTGGGTGGCGTGCCCGTCGAGGTGGTCACGGCCGCGGGCGGGCGCGTGCCGGTGCCCGCGGGCAGGCCCGGGGGCGTGTCGGCCGGTGAGGCAGGTCTGGCCGGCGCGGTCCGTGACGCGGCGGGCGTGTCGAGTGCCACGGCCGGATGGCCTCGGACGCTGGTCCACTTCCACGGCGGTGGCTACTGCGTCGGCGGGCCGTTCGTCGCCCGGTCGTTCGCGGTGCACCTCGCGGCGCTGACCGGCGCCGCCGTGGTGCTGCCCGACTACCGGCTGGCGCCGGAGCACCCGGCGCCAGCTGCGCTCCACGATGCGCTCGCCGTGCTGCGCGCCCTCGACGCCGTGGTGCCGGGGCCCGTGGTCCTGTCCGGCGACTCCGCCGGTGCCGGGCTCGCCCTGGCGGCTGCGCAGCGCAGACGCGATCTCGGGGAGCCGCTGCCGGCGGGGCTGCTCCTGCACTGCCCGTGGCTCGATCTCACCGCCGACACCGCCCCCGTGGGAGCGCCCGGCCGGGCTGGCGACCCGAGCCTGGTCCGCCGTGACGTGGTGCTCCGACCGTCGTGGCTCACGGCCTGCGCCCGCGCCTACGCGCCCGACGGCGCCGACGACCCGGTCGTGTCCCCGCTCCTCGGGTCGATCGACGGCCTGCCCCCGATGGTGGTCCAGGCGGCGGCCGACGACCTGCTGCGGACCGACGCGGAGCGCCTGGCGCTGATGGCCGCCGCATCGGGCGCAGACCTGCAGCTGGTGCTGGCACCGGGGATGTGGCACGACTTCGCCATGCAGGCCGGGCTCGTCGCCGCCGCGGGCTCCGCTGTGCGGCAGGCCGCCGACGCCGCGCTCGCGTGGTGGGCGCCGAGAGCGCCCGAGGCGCCGGGGGGCTGAGGCGCCGGCGGGCTGGGCCGTCGGCGCGCTGGGCCAGCGGCGCGCTGGGCCGCAGGTGCTCGGCGCCGTGCTCGAGTCGGGCGAGGCGACGCTCGCCAGCCGCCGGTGCTCGGCGCCGTGCCCGGGCCGCCGAGCACGGCCGGGCCTAGGCTCGTCGGCGCATGGCCCTTCCCGTCCACCCTGAGGTGCCGCAGCCGTCGGCCGCTTCGCGCCGGGGAGCCGGCCGTGCGCCCAGCCGGCAGGTCATGGTGCTGGAGCCCGGGCCCGGCCGGCTGGTCCGCCGGCCCGACCGCCTGGCGCTGGAGGAGCCGCTCGAGGTCCGGCTGGCGAGCCCGTCGGGACCGGGCAGCCTCGGCGTGACCATGCGGACGCCGGGCAACGACATGGAGCTGGTCGCCGGGCTGCTCCTGGCCGAGGGCATCGTCGACGGCGTCGAGGACCTGGCGGGCATCGCCTACTGCGCCGGCGGGCCGGCCGGAGCGGACCGGTGCGCCCGTCAGGGCACCGTGGCCGTGCCGACCGTTCGGGGAGCGGTGCTCCCGGCGGCCGCCGCCGTCGCGGGCGCCGACGGGGCTGCCGGTCGTGATCGGGCCGATCGCGCTGCCGGGCGTGACGGGTTCAACGCACTGGTCGCGACGCTGCGCCGGCCGCCGCGCCGCCCGCTGCGCGAGCGGCACACGGTGACCTCCAGCTCCTGCGGCGTCTGCGGCAGCGCGTCGATCGAGGCGCTGCGCGCCGCGGGCCACCCGGTGATCGGCGCCGGACCCGAGGTGCCGCTCGACTGGCTGTGCGGGCTGCCCGACGAGCTGCGCCGGCACCAGCGGTCGTTCGACGACACCGGAGCCGTGCACGCAGCAGGGCTCGCCGAGCCTCGGCTGGGCCTGCTCGCCGTCCGCGAAGACGTCGGGCGGCACAACGCGGTCGACAAGGTCGTGGGGTGGGCGCTCCTCGCCGGGAGCGTGCCCCTGCGCGGGGCCGTGCTGGTGGTGAGCGGCCGGGTGTCCTTCGAGATCGTGCAGAAGGCCGTCCGTGCCGGGGTGGGGGTGGTCGCCGCCGTGTCGGGGGCGACGAGCCTGGCGGTGGCGCTGGCCGAGGACGTCGGCGTGACGCTGGTGGGCTTCGTCCGCGGCGGGCGCTGCACCGTGTACACCGGTCCCGAGCGCCTGGTGGTCCGGTAGTCGCCGCTCCCACCCGGCTGGTCGTCCCCGCCCCTCGCCGGTCCCTGTCGGAGCCGGTGCCGGCTGCCCGCCCGGGGCGTGGTCAACCTGGTGGCAGGGTGCCGACCACGAGCGGCGGCGCCGCCGGCCGTGACGCGTCCGGCTCGCCGCGAAGCAGGGTGATGGCCTCCACGCCGAGTCGGTCGGCGATGCGCTCGACGGTCCGGAGCGTGACGTTGCGCTCGCCGCGTTCCAGGCCGCCGATGTACGTGCGGTGGATGCCGAGGCGGTCGGCGAACTCCTCCTGGCTGAGCCCTGCTGCGGTGCGGACCGCTCGGAGGCGCTGCCCGAGGCACCGCTGGAGCTCACCCTCCATGTGGACACCATGGGCGGCCGCTACTTGACGGTCTACAGACCGATGAGTAGCATCGCGAGTGGTGGAGGCGGCAGGCGGAATGGACCCGGTCTCGTGGCGGTGGCACACGCAGTGCGCGCGGTGCACCCAGCCGTCGCGGCGCCGGCTGCGTCGGGGTGCGCTCCAGGTGGCGACCGGCGTCCGGTTCACCGACCCTGCCGCTCGATCGTGGGGAGCGGGGGAACCGGGCGCGGCAGCGCGATGTGGCGGGTGGGGGCGGGGCGTCGCCGTCTCCCACCCGCCACGCGGCCAGGCGGGGGCCCGACGCCGACAGCTGGCCCGCTCCGAAGACCGCGGGCCCGCCCGGCGGGGTCACCCCCCTGCCCCGGCGGGCGGCCCCGGACTCTCCGGCCGGCGCTCGCCCGGCCCCGGCCAACGTCACGTCCGCGGGTTCCCGGCACGGATCCGGCACGGGCCGGCTGCGAGTGGTCGGCCGGCCGGCACCAGGGCGGCCCAGGCCGTCGTCCCCAGCACCGACAGCCGACGTGCCCGTGCGGTGCGGTGGCGGTTCGATCCGGGGTGTGCGCCGTCAGGGCTGGTGCTCGACACCGATCGGTAGCGTACCGCCGCGCCCGCCGCAGGCCACGGCTCGTTGACGGACGGGTGAGTCGCAAGGCCACGTCGGACATCGAGCGTCGACGCGTGCCCGCGTCGGATCGGCAGTGGTTGGTCGACTCCGCAGTCTCGGGTTCGTCCGCAGTCTCGGGTTCGTCCGCAGCCTCGGGTTCGTCGGCAGCCCCGGGTCAATCCGCAGCCGCGGGTTGGTCCGCAGTCTCGGGTCCGGCCGCGGCCGCTGATCCATCAGCCGAATGGCGGGCCGCCGCTGCTCCCGGGCGGCACCACCGCCGCCTGCCAGCCGCTGAGGCCGTCGTCCCCGACCTCGAAGGCGGCGACCACGCTGCCGCGAGCCCAGATCTGCAGACCGGCCAGCGGTCCCAGGCCGTGCTGCCCGGGTGCGGCGAACACCACCACCTCGACCACGGGGGCGGCACCGACCGCGCGCCCGTCGGCATCGCCTGCCGGCGGGGCCGGTGCCGACGCGGCGCCCATCGGCTCCTCCCCACCCCGCGGTACGGCGTGCGGAGCGCGCACGCGGACCTGGGCGTACCCGGCCGTTGCGTCCGCCACGATGACCTCCTCGCCCCACGGGTCGCACACGACCAGCCGTCGCGTCCGGACCTCGGCGCCGAGCGTGGCCGCCGCCGCTTCGAGCCGCTCCAGCCGGGCGAGGACGGAGCGGGCCGTGCCCGCACCCGGCATCCCGCTCGCGTCGGCCGTGACCTCGTCGTCCCTGGGCATCGCGTCCTCCACCTCGATCGGGGCTGGGCGCCCCGTGCCCGGCGCGCGGCGTGCCGGGCACGATCGGACGGAGGAGGGCGACCGGTCACGGGCCGCTGGCCCCGGCGCTCGCGACCTCGCCCGAGCACCGCACCGGACCGTCGAACCCGGTGCTCGCGGCACTGTACGCCCCGCCTGTCACATCGGCGCCGCCGGCGGTGACGCGCCGCCGGCGGAGAGCCGAGGTGCGACGATGGGTGGCATGCTCGCCGCCTTCTCCATCACCCCCATAGGTGCCGGGGAGTCCGTCGGCGCCGCCGTCGCCGAGGCCGTCCGCGTCGTGCGTGCCAGCGGGCTCCCCAACCGGACGGACGCCATGTTCACGACCGTAGAGGGCGAGTGGGACGAGGTCATGGCGGTCCTGCGCGACGCCGTCGACGCGGTGGCGCGCCACGCGCCCCGCGTGTCGGTCGTCGTCAAGATGGACGTCCGTCCCGGCGCCGGAGCGGACCAGCTCCACCAGAAGGTGGAGACGGTGGAGCGCCACCTGGCGTGACGCCGGCGGAGCCCCCGCTCAGCGAGGGGACGGTGCCAGCCGGACGGCGTCGCGTCCGGCTCGCTTGGCGGTGTACATGGCTGCGTCGGCGCGCGACAGGAGCGAGTCGACCGTCTCGCCGTCCTCGGCCACGGCCACCCCGACGCTGGCGGACACCGTGAAGGCCCGGCCGTTGACGGCGACGGGCTCGTGCACGTTGGCCTGCAGCCGCGTCGCCGCGGCGGTGGCCTCCGCCACGCCGTCGACGTTGCGCAGCAGCACCACGAACTCGTCGCCCCCCACCCGGAACACCTCGTCGCCGTCGCGCAGGGCCTCGTGCAAGCGGGCGGAGGCCACGACCAGCACCTCGTCACCGATGGCATGGCCGAACTGGTCGTTCACCTCCTTGAAGCCGTCGAGGTCGACGAACAGCATGGCCGTCCGGCCCGAACCGGGCCGGTCCCGCCGGGCGATCTCGACGAGGCCCTCGGCGCCGGCGGCAGCGAGCCCGACGGGCCTGCCACCGCACGGCTCGTCGGCGGGCGCGGCGGCCACGTCCCGCAGCATGCGGAGGTTGGGCAGGCCCGTCAGCGGGTCGTGCGTCGCCTGGTGCCGGACCTGCTCGAGCAGCGTCGCGTTGTCGAGCGCCGTCGCCGACAGCCCCGCCACGCCCGGCAGGCGGTCCCGCAGGGCCGCCAGGCCGCTGCCGCACGTCGACGTCACGTCGACCACGATGACGCCCAACAGTGCCCCCCGAGCGGCGACCGGGGCGAGCAGCGCCCGGTCGAACCCGGCCAGCGCGGCGACCGGTCCGAGCTCACCGTCGGCTGGGGTCACCGTCAAGGGCTCGTCGGCTTCGAGGAGACGGCGGGCGCCCTCGTCCGACAGCGTCACGTCGGTCGGCAGGCTCCCGGCGGGATCGGAGGCCCGGCCGAAGCACACGAGCTGCCGCGTGGCCGCGTCCCACACGAGCGTCGCCGCCCGCCGGCACTCGAGCACGGTCGCCAGCGCGTCAGCGAGGCACTGGGCTGCCTCGTCGACGGTGCGGGTGCGGACGAGCGTCGTCGACAGGTCGAGCAGCGCGCCGAGCGTGCGCACCTGCAGCCGGGCCTCCGCCAGCGCGGCGGCCGTCTGCAGCGCGGCGGCGGCGTGGCCGGCGTAGGCCTGCAGCAGGCGGCGCTCGGACGCCACGAAGCGCCCGTGCCCGGTGTGCACCGCAGCCAGGCGCCCGAACCGGTGCAGCGACGACGCGACGTCGACCACCAGGAGGGAGCCGTCGTCGGGGGGGTCGTCCGCCAGGATGACGTCGGCGAGCTCGGCGGCGGCCTCGTCCGACATCCCGAGGTGGTGCACCCGGTAGCCCTGCTCGAGCGGCAGGCGCACGGCGAGCACGTAGCGCGGGGCGCGGACCGCCACCGCTGCCCGGCGCGTGATCGTGGCGAGGGCCGCGTCGATGTCGTCGACCGACGCCAGCTCCGTGGCCATGGCCTCGAGCGACTCGAAGCGCGCCGTGAGCGACGCCACCTGGTCCCGCAGCGCGGCGATCTCGTCGCGCGGGTCGGCCGCCGGCTCGTTCCGCCACCGGACCTCGAACCGGCAGGTCGAGTCCCCCCGGGCGCGGCACGTCACGTGGTCGACGACCGCGGGGGCGTAGCCGAACACCTCGGGGATGGCGCTGAACACCCCGGCGCTGTAGTCGCACCACGCCGACAGGGCGACGCGGCTCTCCTCCACGACGATGACGGCGTGCGTGGGGCTCGTCTCCACGCAGCGGTGGACGCACAGCGTCGTCTGCTTGGCCGCGAACTCGGTGATGAGGCGCATGACCGCCTCGGGCTCCTTCATCGACAGCAGCAGGCCGATCACCTCGCTGCTGTGGTAGTGCCGGAAGATGTCGGCTCCGGCCTTGCGGACCGCCAGCGGGTCGCCGGTGACGGCGATCGCCGCTTCGAAGATCCGCACTGCGGACT
>JAJZYI010000047.1 GCA_021798135.1 Actinomycetes bacterium
GCCGTGCGCGACCGACGGCTCGGCGCGCGACGACGCGCCGTGCGGGCCGAGGAGCGACGTGGCGGCGGCCATCGTCGCCTACAGGTCGAACAGGGCCCGCACCGCTTCCACCAGGCGCTCGCCGCGCGGCGTGCCGGCGGCCTCCTTCAGCGCCACGGTGGGCTGGTGCAGGACACGGGCGAGCGCGTCGCGCGTCACCCGGTCCACCGCCTCCCACTGCTCGTCGCTGAGGTCGCCGTGGTGCTGGCGCAGGCGGTCGATCGCCTGGCAGCGCAGCTGCTCCACGTGGTCCCGCAGCGACGCCACCGCCGGTGCCGCGCCCCGCTCGCGCACGTCCGTGCGGAAGCGCTCGATCTCCGCGCCGATGACCGCCTGCGCAGCATCCACCTCGGCCTGGCGCCCGGCCATGGCGCGGTCGGCCCGCGCACGGATCTCGTCCAGGTCGAGCAGGACCAGGCCGTCGGTGTCCCGGAGCGCGGGGTCGACGTTGCGGGGCATGCCCAGGTCGACGACGACCAGCGCCTGGCGGCCGGACCGGTCGGCCAGGACGGCCCCCAGGAGCTCGCCGTCGAGCACGGGCAGGCTCGCCGCGCTGCACGCCACGGCCGCGTCGGCCTGGCGGAGCTCGGCCGCGAGCGCGCCGAGGCCCACGGCTCGCCCGCCAGCGGCCTCGGCGGCCGCCCGACCCTTCGCCGTCGTCCGGTTGGCCACCACCACGTCGGCGCCGTCGCTGCCGAGCGCTCCGGCCACCCCCATGCCCATCTCGCCGGCCCCGACGACGACCACCCGGCGGCCCGCGGCCGTGCCTCCCATGTGCTCGGCGACCAGCTCCGCGGCGACGTGCGACAGCGACAGCGACCCCCGGGCGATGGCGGTGGCCGTGCGGACCCGCCGGCCGGCCTGGACGGCACGCCTGAACAGCTCGGTGAGCAGCGGCCCGGCGGCCCGCTCGGCCGCCGCCACCGCTCCCGCACGGCGCACCTGCCCGAGGACCTCGGTCTCGCCCAGGACGGCGGACCGCAGCCCGGACGCCACCTCGAAGAGGTGGTGGGCCACCATGTCGTCGAACTGGATGGTCAGGTGGTCGGCGATCGCCTCCACCGGCATGCCCGCCCGCTGCGCCACGAAGCCCTGCAGGTCGGCGACGCCGTCGTGGAACCGCTCGACGACCGCGTACACCTCGGTGCGCAGGCAGGTGGAGACGACGACGACCTCCACGAGGTTCGGCCGCGACCGGAGGTCGGCCAGGACCTTGCCGAGGTCCTCGTCGGCGACGGCGACTCGCTCGAGCAGGTCGAGCGGCGCCCGTTCGGGCTCCAGGCCCACCACCACCACGGACAACGCCTGTGCGGCTCCTCGTGCGATCGTCGTGCGCGCCCGTCCCGGGCGGATGCCCGGGTCGGGCCGGAGCCGGAGACCCCTGGCGTGCGCGCGGGCCGGCCCCCTACAAGGATGCCGGGCCGGCGCCGGCCATGCCAGGCAGGGCCGTCACTGCTCTGCGTTCACCATCCCGACGGGGCCGGCCACGGGCCCCGGCTCGGGGCCGTCACCAGGGGCGGCAGGGCCGTCACTGCTCTCACTGCTCTGCGCTCGCCACCTCGACGGGGTCGGCCACGGGCGCCGGCGCGGGGGCCGTGGCCGACGGCGGCAGGGGCGTGACGTTGTCGGCGAGGTCGCCCAGGTGCGAAAGGTGGAAGCTGATGACCTGCAGCTCGATCGACAGGTCGACGTCGCGCAGCAGGACGCCGGCGGGCACGGTGAGCACCCGCGAGGCGAAGTTCAGGATCGCCCGGATGCCGGCGCGGACCATGCGGTCGGCGACGTGCTGGGCGTCGGAGGGCGGCGTGGCGATGACCCCGATCGCGGGCGGGTCGCCCGCCACCGCCGTCTCGAACTCGTCGAAGTGGCGGATCGGCACACCCCGCACGCGCGTGCCGACGAGCGTGGGCTCGACGTCGAACAGCGCCGCCACCCGGAACCCCCGGGACGTGAAGCCGGGGGCGTTGGCGAGCGCCCGGCCCAGGTTGCCGATGCCGACGATGGCCACCGGCCAGTCGCCGTCGAGGCCGAGCTCGCGGTCGATCTGCGTCAGGAGGTACTCGGCGTCGTAGCCCGAGCCGCGGGTCCCGAACGAGCCGAGGAACGACAGGTCCTTGCGGACCTTGGACGCGTTCACCTTGGCCATCTGGGCCAGCTGCTCGGAGGAGACCGTCCGGGTCCCCGATCGGACGAGCTCCAGGAGGAGGCGCTGGTAGATCGGCAGGCGGGCCACGGTGGCCTCGGGGATGCGTCGGCTCTGAGGCATGAGACCCGGATCGTACCGACACCGCCCACGGCGGCACCAAGTCGGCGACCGCCGGCCCTCCTCAGGCGCCCGGACCGCCGCCGCGCACCGAGCGCCGGACGGCCTCGCCGCCGGCGTTGCGCGGCACGGCGGGGACCAGCCGGACGGTGGTCGGGCACTTGTAACGGGCCAGGTAGCGGGCACAGTGCTCGATCACGGCGCCACCGGTCGGCGGGGCGGCGGGGTCGGCCGGGACGACCAGGGCCTCGACCGTCTCGCCCGACACCGGGTCCGGCCGGCCGACCACGGCGGCGTCAGCCACCCCGGGCATGTCGGCCACCACGCGCTCGACCTCGCCGGGGTACACGTTGAAGCCCGACACGATGATCAGGTCCTTGACCCGGTCGACCACGAAGAGGTCCCCCGCCGCCCCGCTGACGCCGACGTCACCGGTGCGCAGCCACCCGCCTGGGGCCCGCACGGCGGCGGAGGCGGGCTCGTCTCCCCAGTACCCGGGGAAGACGTTCGGCCCGCGCACCCAGATCTCGCCGGGATCGCCGGCGAGGACGTCCGCACCGTCCTCGTCCACCAGCCGGACCTCCACGCCGGGCAGCGGCCGGCCCACGGACCCGGCCGCCGGCGAGCCGCCGGCCAGGGTCGTCGTCACCGCCGGCGAGGCCTCGGTGAGCCCGTAGCCCTGGTGCAGCGGCACGCCGAGCCGGTCCCGCACCGCCTCCACCAGGCCGGGCAGCAGGGGCGCGCCACCGGCGACCGCCTGGCGTACCGACGCGGCGGCGCCAACGTCCCGCCCGCCGTCGCCGTCCACGTAGCGGACCAGCTGGGCGAACACGGCCGGCACGCTCACCACCATCGTGACGCGGAGGTCGCGCACCAGCCGCAGGACGGCACCGGGGTCGAAGCGATCGTCGACGGCAAGAGGTGCACCGGTGGCGAGGGCCAGCCCGAGCGCCACGTTCAGCCCGAAGACGTGGAACAGCGGCAGCACGGCCAGGCCGACGTCGTCGGGCAGCACGGACTGGCCCGGCACGGCCTGCATCTGGGCCAGGTTGGCGGCCATGGCGCCGTGGGTGAGCACGGCGGGCTTGGGCGACCCGGCCGTCCCCGACGTGTGCAGGAGCACGGCGACGTCGTCAGGACCTCGCGGCACGGGCTGCAGGCGCTCGGCGCCCGCGGCCCGGGCGGCGCCGAGCGCCTCGTCCCAGTCGCCGTGGCCGCCGTCGGACACGAGCACCTCCACGCCGTGGCGCAACGCCCCGGCGGCGTCGCGCAGCGGCCCTGCCGCCACGGCGGCACCCAGCACGACCGCCGGCGACACGGCGCCCAGCTCCCTGGCCAGCTCGGGGGCCGGGACCGCCGGGTTGACCGGCACGGCGACCGCGCCGGCAGCCAGGATCCCGAGGTAGGCGGCCACGAAGCCCGCCGACGCGGGCATGGCCAGGGCGACCCGGTCACCCGGGCCGACACCGGCCCTCTCGAGCGCCAGGGCCGCGGCCGCGGCGCCGGCGCGGACATCCGCCCACGTGTGCCAGCCGCCCTCGTCGTGGAGGGCGCGACCGCCCTCCGGATGGCCAACCACCAGGTTCGCCAGGTTCACGTCCCCTCCCGGTGCTCCCGATCCCCCACCCTCGTCCGGCGGCGCCGCACCGCCCCCGCGGCCCGCCCCCGATCACCGCTCAGCCCGCCATGCCACCGCTCGCCGCTCCCCCGCCGCCGCCCACCGTGCCACCGCCGCCGCCGGCCGCGCCACTGCAACCCACAGCGCCACCACTGCCGCCCGCCGCGCCGCCGCCGGCCGCGCCACCACTGCCGGCCGCCGCGCCACCGCCGGCCGCCGCGCCACCAGCCGCCGCGCCACCGCCGGCCGCCGCGCCGCTACCGGCGACCGGACCCGCACCGTGCAGCGTCACCACGTCGCCCGCCGACACCTGCAGGATCGTCGCCGCTGAGCGGCGGTCCGCCGCCACCGCAAGGTGGCCGTTGGCGTCCACCACCACCCCGAGCGCGCCGGAGCCGGCTGCGGCGAACGTGGGCACCCGCCGTGCCGGGACCGGCCTGCCACCGGCGACGACCGACAGGTCGGCACCGAGGCCGGCCCGCCGGGCGTCGTCGGGGCGCGCCGCCAGCTGGACGTTGCCGAAGCGGTCCACCCACAGGACCTCGGCCTCGACGCGGCCCGGCCGCACGCGGAGGACCGGGTCGGCGAGCCGCTCCAGCCCGGCGGGATCGATCGGCTCGCCGACCTCGGCCAGGGTCGCCCCGGCCCACAGCCGGGCCGCCGCCGGAGCGAAGACGTCCCGCCCGTCGAACGTCGCTGCCGTCGCGCAGGGCGGCGGGGTCGCCGGTGGCAGCGCGACGGCGCGCCGGACCGGGCCGATGCGCTCGGCCGCGGCGACGAGGAGCCCGTTGTCGGGCCCGACCAGCACCCACGGCCGGCCGCCGGCCTCTGGGGCCGAGCCCTTGCCAGCATCCGGCTCGACGCCCGCACCCGGTCCGGGCATCGAGCCGGGACGGGTCGCCGGGGCCCCCGGGACGGCGCCGACCTGCAGGGCCACCCCGCGGCGGGCGGTCCCGACGCCGGGGTCCACCACGGCGAGGACCACGCCGGGACCGAGGTGGTCGATGCAGCGGACCAGGGCGCGCGACCCGGCCACGACGTCGAACGGCGGGATCCCGTGCGTGAGGTCGACCACCGGCGCACCGGGGGCGACGCGGGCGACGGCGGCACGGAGCAGCCCGGCGAACTCGTCGCCGGTCCCGTAGTCGGTGAGGAGGAAGACGCAGCCCGGTGGTGCCACCACAGCGCCCGGGTTCAGGCCGGTGGCGGCGCCAGCTGCCGCGACCGCTCCGCTGCGGCCGCCACCGCGTCGAGGAGCGCGGCCCGCACGGCACGCGACTCGAGGACCCGGAGCGCCGCCGCTGTCGTGCCACCCGGCGACGTGACGTCCGCCCGCAGCGCCGCCGGCTCCGCTCCCGGCTGCAGCAGCAACTGCCCCGCCCCGGCGATGGTGTGGGCGGCGAGCTGCCGGCTGACGGCCCGGGGAAGGCCGGTGAGGACGCCGGCTTCCTCGAGCGCCTCGGCGACCAGGAACACGTACGCCGGTCCCGAGCCCGACAGGCCGGTCACCGCATCGAACGCCGATTCGGGCAGCCGCACCACGGCGCCGGCCGCCCGCAGCACCCCCTCCGCCCAGGCGACGTCGGCGTCGGACACCCCGGGGGCCGCGCACAGGGCCGACACGCCCGCGCCGACGAGCGCCGGGGTGTTGGGCATGGCCCGCAGCACGGCGGCACCGGGCAGCCAGCGCGCGAGGGCCTGGAGCGTGATCCCGGCCATCACCGACAGCACGCGGGGCACCCCGACGGCCTGCAGGGACCGGCACGCGGGCTCGGCGTCACCGGGCTTGACCGCCACCAGCGCCCCGTCGCAGGGGGGAGGCTCGGCCGCCGTCACCACGCCGGGCAGCTGCGCCCCGAGGGCCGATCGGCGGTCCGGGTCGCGCTCCACCACCGTGATGGCCGCCGGGTCCGCGCCGGCGGACACCATGCCCTCGACCAGCGCGGCACCCATCCGGCCGCCTCCCAGGACCACCAACCGCGTCATCGCCGGAAGGCTAGTGCCCTGCCCAGGCACGTTCGCTCGGTCCACGGCAGCCCGGGAGCTCCGCAGGTGCCGGCGATCAGCGGCGGCGACCAGTGGCGGCGATCAGCGCCGGCGAGGACGACGCCGGTAGGTGCCGGCGAACCCGAGCGCCATGGCGGTGTCCCAGCAGTCGTCGACGGCGGCGAGCGAGCCGCCGACGATGCGGTCGAGCTCGTCCGCGTCGACCCTGCCGATCGGCACCTCGCCGACCAGGTGGACGGCATCCTCGGCGCACAGCGCGAAGCGGATGCCGGGGAGCGACGCGTTCCTCCGCAGCAGGAACGCGAAGGTCTCCTCCCGAGCGGTCTCGGGTGCCGGCATGACCTGGGTGTCGTGGTGGAGGGTGCGCTGCCGCAACGTCAGCCACACGGTCACGACGTCCTTGTCCACGCCCCGGAGCCGCAGGTACCACCGCTCGGCGTCGGGGTCCCTCCCGGCGGCCAGCACGGGGGGCCCGGCGGCCAGCCGCTCCTCGGCCCACGCCTGGATCCGCTCGGCGCACGCGAGCCGCTGCGCTGCGGAGGCCACCGGCGCGATGCCGTCCGCCGCCGCTGCGCCTGGCGGCGGGCTCACCGGCAGGCGACCAGGCAGTCGAGCGCCAGCTCGTCGTAGGTCGCGCGGAGCTGGGCGGCCGCCTGGCGCCACGTGTACCGCCGAGACCGGACCGCCGCTGCCCGGGCGAGGCGCGCGGCGCGCTCGCCGTCGTCGAGCACCGAGGACACCGCCGCCGCGACGGCCTCGGGCGTCGCCGGGTCGACCAGGTAGCCGGTGGAGCCGTGGTCGACGAGGGTGGTGAGCCCCCCGACGGCGGCCGCCACCACCGGGGTCCCGCAGGCGGCCGCCTCGAGCGCGACCAGCCCGAAGGACTCCGAGCGGCTCGGCACGACGCACACGTCGGCGGCGCGGTAGTAGCTCGACAGCAGCTCGTGGGGCTGCGGCCGGACGAACCGCACCCGACCGGCGAGGCCGAGACGGTCGACGAGGCCGCGCAGCTCGTCGACGTGGGCGTGCCCGCGTGGACCGCTCGGTCCGCCGACGACCACCAGCTCGGCCAGGGGATGCGACCGCAGCAGGGCCAGCGCCTCGACCGCGACCGGCGCGCCCTTGAGCGGCTGGAGCCTGCCGACGAACAGCAGCAGGGGCCCGGCAGGGTCGAGGCCGACGGCCCGGCGGGCCTGCACCCGGTCCCCAGGGGCGAAGAAGGCGTGGTCGACGCCTGGCGTGACGATCCGCACGCGCTCTGCATCGGCACCGTAGAGCTCGACGAGCTGGGCAGCCTCGACCGTGCACGACGCGAGCACGACGTCCGAGCAGGCCATGATGGCCGCCTCGGCCTCGGCCCGGCGGTGGGGCTCGTCGGCCGACACCTCCTCGGGGCTCGCCTCCGCCTTCACGCGGTCGAGCGTGTGGAACGTCGACACCAGGGGCAGGTCGAGCTCGTGCTTCAGGCGGTGCCCGACCAGGCCCGACAGCCAGTAGTTGGCGTGCACGGCGTCCGGACGCTCGTCGGTGCCGGTGCCGGACCGGAGCAGGCCGAGCACCGTGTCGGTGAACTCGTCGACGACCTCGGGCAGCGTCTCCTTCGGGATCGCGGCGAGCGGGCCGGCTGGGACGTGGTGCACCCGGAAACCCGGCTCCACCTGCACCGCCGCGGGCAGGTCGGCCGAGTCGGCCCGGGTGTAGACGTCACACTCGACACCGGCGCGCGCCAGTGCCGACGACAGCTCGCGGACGTAGACGTTCATGCCGCCACCGTCGCCCGTGCCCGGCTGGGCCAGGGGCGAGGTGTGCAAGCTGATCACGGCCAGTCGTCGCACCGTCGTCGGAGCCTACAGGGCGTGCCCCGCCCGATGCCCCCCGGGGGTGCCGGGACGGCCCGCCCGGCTCCGGGTCCCAGCTCGGGCTCAGCCCGCTTCGCCCGCCCGCTCCGACGGGGCGGGACCGGCCACACCAGGCTGCCGGTCAGCGGCGCCGTCGTCGGCGCGGGCGACGCCGTTCTCGTGGAGGAACGACAGGTAGATCCGCACCAGCGCCTGCTTCTGCTCCTCGCGAAGCAGCGAGTCCGACAGGATCTGGCGGACCAGGTCACGGTGCTCGTGGTGCTCGTCGAGGATGCCCGCTCGCACGTACAGGGTCTCCGCCGAGATCCGCAGCGCTCGGGCGATCTGCTGCAGGATCTCCGCCGACGGTCTGCGCAGGCCCCGCTCGATCTGGCTCAGGTAGGGGTTGGAGATGCCGGCGAGCTCGGACAGCCGCCGGAGCGACAGCCGTGCCGTGCTCCGCTGCTCGCGGATGAACTCGCCCAGCTCCCGCCAGCGGTCGGGGATCTGGGCCGTCACGACGCGGCGGCTCGTTGCGCTGGGCTGCCGCTCAAGCGAGCAGCTCGTCGGGCGACGCGCCGCCGCTCTTGTAGCGGCTGACGATCTCCGCCTGGAGCCGGTCGATCCGCTCGTGCAGCGAGCGCCGCTGCTGGGACACGCGGGCCTCGAACGTGGCCAGGCGCTCGGCCGCGGAGCGGAGCTCCCCCTCGGACATCTGCGCCAGGCTGGCGACGTGCGCGGCGTCGATCACCTCGTCGAGCTCGGCCGTCAGGTCGCCCTCCTCCAGATCCGGGGCGAGCTGCGCCGGGAGGCGCCCGTTGCCGGCCGGCCGCGGCGGCCCCGCCGCCATGATGGCGCCGAGCTCGCCCACCAGCTCCTGCAGGTCGACGTCGCCCCCCTCGTCCTCGCGGCGGTCGAGGTAGGCGTGGATGATGTCGAGGCGCCCCTGGGCCAGGCGCCGCAGGAAGGACACGGCCGTCTCCGCCCGCTGGCACTCCGCCCGCATCGCCCGGATCTCCGGCAGGGTGCGGTCGCCCATGCCGTCGAGGTAGTCGCCGGCCAGCACGCGCTGGAGCTCAGTCTCGAGCCTGGTCATCGGCGACGATCGTACCGCGGGCGAGCACCGGGCGGACCGTGCGGCACCGCTCGCGCGCACCGCCCGCCGCCGGGGTGGCACCGGGCGATCGGCGGGCGGGACGGTCAACGGACGGGCCCGGCCCGCGACGCCGGCGCGTAGCGGCGGACCACGATGCCGACCACGTCGGCGGCGGGGACCCACCCGAAGGCCCGGCTGTCCGTGCTGGCATCCGGGTCGTCACCGCGCACGTCGAGGCGGTCTCCGTCCACCGCCGCCACGCGCTTCACGAGCAGGCGGGACCGTCGGCGGGGGTCGCGTACCGCCACGACGTCCCCGGGCCGGGGACGGCGGTGCCGCGCCACCATCAGCCGGTCGCCCGGAAGCAGCGTCGGGACCATGCTGCGCCCCTCCACCGACACCCGCCTCGGCTGCCATCGGGCGGCGAGCACGGCGCCGGCGCCGATGCCGGCGGCGACCGCGGCCGCCATCGGAGCGAGCCAGGCTGCGGGAGCCTGCCGGGTCACGGCCACGACCTGCCGGGCGAGGGACGGGTCCGGTCGCGGCCACGCCCCGCTGGACGAGGGACGGGTCCGGTCACGGCCACGACCTGCCGGGCGAGGGACGGGACCGGGTCACGGCCACGACCTGCTGGGTAAGGTGAGCGATGGGCGCACTGCCGCCCACTGTGACCGATGGCGGTTGCCTACGCTGACCGGCAGCGGTCTCGACGGACCGATCCACCTCTCGACAAAGGAGCCATGCCATGCGCATCGCCGACCGACTGCTGGCCACGCTCGACCGTGTCTCGGCCCCCCGGACCGTGTCCGCACACTGCGACCTCCCCTGCGGCGTGTACGACCCGGCCCAGGCCCGGATCGAGGCCGAATCGATCAAGAACATCATGCAGAAGCACAACGACTCTTCCGACACGGCGTTCCAGACGCGGGCGATCGCCATCAAGGAAGAGCGCGCCGAGCTCGTCAAGCACCACCTGTGGGTCCTGTGGACCGACTACTTCAAGCCGGAGCACCTGGAGCAGCACCCCCAGCTGCACGACCTGTTCTGGAAGGCGACCAAGACGGCCGGCGAGGCGAAGAAGACGACGGACGTGGCCGTGGCGGAGCGCCTGCTCCAGCAGATCGCCGAGATCGACAAGATCTTCTGGGCGACCAAGCAGGCCTGAGCGACGGGAACCGGCGGGCGGCCGCCCGCCTGCTTCCGACGGGATCCGGAGCGCCGGGCGTCCCGGGCCGAGTGCCCGGGGTGCTCGGCGCCCGCCGCGTCCGGCCACACCCGCCGCGATGCGCTGGCACGGGACGTGCCGGTCGCCGGCGATGCGAGCAGGCAAGGCCCGTCGACCGGCGCCCTGGCGGCGGTCACCTCAGGTCGCAGGCAGCGGCAGGTGGTCCGGGCAGCGCGTGGCCGTCGGGCGGCGCGCCAGCTCGTCGTCGTCGATCGGCCCGCCGCACGCCTCGCAGGTGCCGTACGCTCCTTCGGCCAGCCGGTCGAGGGCCAGCTCGACGTCGGCGAGGTCGGCCTGCACGGCCTGCAGCTCCACCCGGAGCGAGGCGTCGGGATCGTCGCCGGGCTCGGAGCCGACCGGCTCCAGCCGGCCCGCACCGGCCACCTGGCGCGGCGAAGCCGGGTCCTGCCCGAACCCGGCAACGGCTGGCACGCCTGCCTCGTTCCCGCCGTCAGCGGTCTCCGCGCCGTCACCGCCCGCCTCGCGGCCGAGGCTGCCTCCGTCCACCGCCCCGCCGCCATCTCCCGCCTCGCGGCCGAGGCTGCCGCCGTCCACCGCGCCGTCACGGCCCGCCTCGCGGCCGAGGCTGCCGCCGTCGTGAGGACCGGCGGCGTCGCCCGGCGCCGGACCCTGCGTGCCCGTGCCGCCCTCTGCCCCAGGCCCCGGCGCCGGCCGACCTGCCGTCCACGTCTCCATGGCGCGAGATGGTACCGACCTGGGCAGCCGACGGGGTCTCCGCGAGCCCCCCGGCTGCCGGTGCTGTCACGTGCCGGTCAGCTCATGGAGCCGTGGAAGGGCACGCCGAAGCTGTAGACCCCGCCGCTGGCGGAGACCTCCCAGTACCCCGCGCTCGAGGGGGCGGCCATGGCGACCATGGGCGTCCGCAGCGCCTGGCCGCCGGTCGAGCCCCGGAAGGGTGCGTCGCCGAAGGCGAAGATGCCCCCGTCCGACGCCACCATCCAGTAGCCGCCGCCGCCGGGGACCGCCGCGATCCCGACGATGGGCCGGGACAGCGTGATGCCGCCGGTGGACCCGTAGAACCCGGCGTCGCCGAAGGCGAAGACACCCCCGTCCGACGCCACCTCCCAGTAGCCCCGCCCGTCCTGCGTGGACGCGATCCCGACGATGGGACGGTTCAACGGCCGGCCGCCCATGGACCCGTAGAAGCCGGCGTCGCCGAAGGCGAAGATCCCCCCGTCCGACGCCACCTCCCAGTAGCCGCGCCCGTCGGGCGTAGCGGCCATGGCGACGATCGGCCGGTTGAGCGGCTGGCCGCCCATGGACCCGTAGAAGCCGGCGTCGCCGAAGGCGAACACCCCTCCGTCGGACGAGACCAGCCAGTAGCCCTGCCCGCTGGGCGTCGCCACCAGGTCGACGATCGGCGCCGACAGGGGCTGCCCGGCCATCGACGCGTAGAACCGGGCGTTTCCGAAGGCGAACACGCCTCCGTCGGACGACGCCAGCCAGTAGCCGCCGCCGCCGGGTGTGGGGGCTATGGCGACGGCCGGCGCCAGCAGGCCCGCTCCGCCCGGCGAGCCCGGGATGTCGGGCAGCTCCTCGTTCCAGGTGAACGCCACGGTCTGGGCGCCCGACGTGTCGACGAGCAGCTCGGCCCACGCCGGGTACCCCTGCCAGCCGGTCGGGTCGAAGCCCGTGCCCATCAGGCACTCCTGGCAGGCCAGGTTGAGCAGCACGTTGTCCCGGTGCCCCCAGCAGCCCGGGGCGCCGGCGGTCGGGCAGTCGACGTTGGAGGAGCCCGGGCCGTCGTCGTACATCCACAGGTACACGACCTCGAGCGGGTTGCCGATGGCGCCACCCCAGTTCGAGCCCCACAGCGACCAGGGATAGCCCGCCGGCGGTGTCGGGTCGTTGCCGTCGGCGGCACCGGCGGCGGCGGCCTGGTCGAGGGACACCGACATGGCGGTCAGCGGCGGCAGGCCTCGAACCGTGCGCTCCAGGTTGGTGGCGACGAACAGCTGCTCCTGGGGCGTCAGCTGGTACCAGTTGAGCGGGAGCACCATGCCGGGCAGCCCCTCGGTGGCCCGAGCGGCGTCGATGGCCTTGACGGTGGCGTCGACGCAGGTGGTGGAGTCGTCGTAGGCGGTGCCCGAGCAGCTGTCGAAGAAGTTCGGGGACGGCGCGATGTTCGCCGGCGGGTTGGCCGGCGGCAGGATGCCCTGCTGGGCGTGCGGGTACGCCCTCGTGACGGGCTTCGGTTGCCCGGCCGGCAGCGCGTCGGCACGGGCGGGGACCGACCCCGCGGCCCGCGCCCCGGCGGCCGGCACGGGACGGGCGGGACCGAGCGCCGCCGGCACCAGCGCGCCTGCCGTGGCCACTACGGTCATGAGGATCCCCGACCACCATGGGCGCGGACGTCGGTCTGGCAACGCCGGTCCGGGGCCCCCCGCCCACTCACGAGACTGCAGCATGCCGTGGTTATCGACGCAGAAGTTGTGACGTTTAGTGGCATCGATTGATCGTGGTCAGGGTTTTCGGTCGGTTGTGGCCGTGGTGACGCTGTGCGTCCTGTCGTCGTGCGGAGGGGCACGATCATCACTCTCCGCGCGAACGATGTCGGGTGCCGAGGCGTTCGTGGCCGCCTTCGGCGACGGCGCGCAACCCGGCTCCGAGGTGCCCCGCGTGGACCTGGCACGGGCGCGCACCGACCCGCCGCTGCACACCACGGTGTCCGAGCCCGACGCGGTCGCGTCCGTGCCCGGGACGGACGACCTGGTCGTGGTCGGGGCCGGCAACGACCAGCTGGTGGAGATCGACGGCGCCTCGGGCCGGATCGTCCTGCGAGTGACGGTCGGCCTGCGCCCCGACGCCGTCGCCGTCACCAGCGGCGGCACGGCCATCGTGGTCGACGGCGGCTCCGGCGACATCACCCCGGTCGACCTGCGGACGGGGCATGTCGGCCCGGCCGTCCACGTGGGGGACGTCCCCGACGCCATCGCCATCGGGGGCACGGCGCGCCGCGTGGCGGTCGTGGCCGACGCCGGCCAGGGCGTCGTCATGCCCGTGTTCCTCGACGGCTTCCGCCAGGGGTTCCCCATCCGCGTGGGCGTCGAGCCCGACGCCGTGGCCTTCACGCCCGGCGGCACCACGGCACTGGTGGCCAACCTCGGCTCCGACTCCGTCACGCCGGTCGACCTGGCGCGCGGCCGCCCCGGGGCGGCCGTGGACGTGGGCGTCCCCCCCACCGGCATCGCCGTTACCCGGCGGCCGGCACCGGGCACGACCGCCGCCACGGATCCGGCCGGCACGGCATGGGTGTCGGGCGGTGGCTCGCTCGTGCCCATCGACCTCTCCACCATGGCGGTGGGCACGCCCGTCCCCGTCGGCCACCCGGCCGAGGCGGTCGCACTGGCCGACGGCGGGACCCGAGCGTGGGTCTGCGACGAGCAGGGCACCGTGACCGAGGTCGACCTCGCCACGGGCCGCGCCGGGCCGAGCGTGCTCGTCGGCGGGCGGCCGCGCGGCATCGTCGTGCCGGGGAACCCGGGCTCGGCCGCGACCGCCCGGTCCTCGGGCTAGCCACGGGCCCGAGCCCCGCCACGGGCTCCCGCCGGCAGCCGCACAGCCGGACGACCCCGAGCCCCGCCACGGGCACCCGCCGGCAGCGGCAGCGCCCGACAAGACCGAGCGACGTCACGGGCTCGGTTCAGCAGGCGTAGTCGCCGTCGAGGGTGCCGTTGTTGTCGGTGTACTGGGTGAGCCACACGCCGCCGACGGGCAGGGCGTCGCCGTGCGCCGCCGCGAACGACATGGCATTGGCGCAGTTCGCCTGCGGGTTCCCCGTGTACCAGGCCACCCACACGGGGACGTCCGGCTGGTACCGGCCGGCGATCCCGGACCAGCTGAGCGGGCTCGTGTAGATGCCCGCGGTCAGCCCCATGGCATGGGCCGCGTCGAGGGCACCCGCGATCACCTGGTCGTTCGCCGCGGTG